>JALVJU010000236.1 GCA_027034005.1 Marinilabiliaceae bacterium | reverse complement strand
ATTGAGTTGAATATTATTGGAGCCGGATATCATCCCAACGATGTATGTCCTGTTTGTGACTCAAGCTACAGAACAAGAGCTGTTGTTGCTTTGCTGGAAAATATAAAATTAAGATATAAGAATATGCGAATTCTTCACATTGCACCCGAAAAGGGTTTATCTAACTATTTTAAAAGCAGAAAGCCATTGAGTTATGTCTGTGGTGATATTAATCCTGAAAAATATTCTCATTTTACGAATACTCTATTTGTTGACCTTACAAATATTCCGTTTCATTCAGGTTCATTTGATTTAATAATTTGCAATCATGTGTTTGAACATATTCCAAATGATATTAAGGCTATGAGAGAGATATTCAGAGTTCTGTCAAAAGGAGGTATTGCTGTATTACAGGTTCCTGTTTCGAATGATATAGAGAGAACCCTTGAAGACCCAACAGCTGACACTCCGGAAAAGAGACTTGTCAGATTTGGTCAGAATGACCATGTGAGGGTTTATAATTCTGATGATTATGTGAGTAAACTGGAAGACGCAGGATTAAAAGTATCTGTAATAAGCGTGAAATCCCTGATTTCTGATATAAAACATGAGAAACTAATTTTAGATAAACGAGAAAATTTGTTTCTTTGTAATAAACCAAGTTAATAATAAAATTATATAATTTCTTTATCACTCTTCCACCTCAAATTCAAACTCTTCCTGTTGTTGTTCCGTCAAACGGGTATCTTCGCAGCGTATTGTGCGGCCGGGGAATTTTTTTATCAGGTTATAGTTGTGAGTGGCCATTATCACTGTCTTGCCGCTGCGGCAAATACTTTGAAGTATCACCATCAGTTCGTCCGACGTGTCGGGGTCGAGGTTTCCTGTGGGCTCGTCGGCAAGTATTAGCTCCGGGTTATTGAGCAATGAACGGGCAATACCGATACGCTGCTGTTCACCTCCGGAAAGCTGATGTGGCATTTTATATCCTTTATGCACCATATCGACCTTAGCAAGCACCTCCCGGATTCGCACATCCATCTCCTTTTTATTTTTCCATCCGGTGGCTTTAAGGACAAAATGGAGATTATCGTAAACAGAACGGTCGGACAGGAGCTGAAAATCCTGAAAGATTATTCCCATTCGTCGCCTAAGGTACGGGACATCTTTACTTTTTATATATTTCAACAAATATCCTGCAACAAAACCGTATCCGTCCTGCAAGGGCAGTTCATGATACATTGTCTTCAGCAAACTTGATTTACCACTGCCAACCTTGCCAATTAGGAAGACAAACTCTCCCGGTTTGACCTCAAGATTTACATCACGCAGAATGATATGCTCCTCCTGCCTTATCTGAACATTCTTAAACTCAACTATATTACCGTTTTCATTGATAATTTTATTCGATGAATGCTTCATGCGTCTAATTTTAATCAAAGAAACAAAAAAAATCACAATCAGAGAACAACAAAAACAAATATACGTTCTACTTACAGAGTAAAAAAATAAGTATTTTCGCTTTTTGTAAATTACATACCATGACATTAAAAAACAGAAAAAGAAGGAATTTGATAATCGCTGCCGTCATTGTTATCTCTTTAATTGCAGGTGCGGCGACAGGATACAAATACTACACATACATTTTCAAGCCAAATGTAACAACGCCTGATAACAAGACCGTTTTAATTTTCATTCCCCATAATTCATCTTTTAATGATGTTGTTGGCACATTAGAAAAAAACGGTCTGCTTAAGAACAGTGAAAGCTTCAGGTGGGTGGCAAAACAAAAGAAATATCCTGACAGGGTCATTCCCGGATGCTATTCGGTAAAAGACCAAATGACGAACAATGACCTTGTAAACCTGTTGCGGTCAGGGATACAGACACCTGTTAAAGTTACATTCAACAACATAAGGACACTGCCACAACTGGCAGGCCATATTGCCAAACGGCTCGAACCCGACTCCCTTCAACTGATAGAATTGATGACCGACTCATCTGTCATCAGCAACTACGGTTTCAACAAAGCAACATTCATTTCCATGTTCATCCCAAACACTTATGAATTCTACTGGACAACCTCGGCAAAAGGTTTTCTCGACAGGATGCACAAAGAGTACGAAAAGTTCTGGAACGAACAAAGGATTGCAAAAGCCAAAAGCATTGGGATGGCCCCTGCCGAAGTGAGCACCCTTGCCTCGATAGTGGATGAAGAGACGGCCAAGAACGATGAAAAACCGGTAGTTGCAGGATTGTACATTAACCGGCTCAAAAAAGGCATAAAACTGCAGGCCGACCCCACTGTGAAATATGCCCTTGGCGATTTTACAGTAAAAAGGATACTTAACAAAGACCTGAAAACAGATTCACCTTACAACACGTACCTGCACAAGGGACTGCCTCCCGGACCGATACGTATCCCGTCCATCCAGGGAATAGATGCCGTTTTGAACTACAAAAAGCACAACTACCTGTACATGTGCGCTAAAGAGGACTTTTCCGGGTATCACAATTTTTCCACCACTCTCAAACAGCACAACATTTATGCTGCCAAATACAGAAAAGCTTTGCGAGAAAAAAAGATATGGAGATAACTTTTGTCCCGCAAATCCGTATATCGTGCTATCACCCAAAATCCGCAAGAAAAGTATTTCTTGCAGATTCGATGTAAGAAAATCAACCGGTTACAGTTTCGTTACACTCACTGTAATCTGTGATTTTCTAAATCGGGTCTGCCCGACTGCTGCGGTCAGGCGGGGTTTACCTTAATCCACAAGTGATTTGATTAGAAAAGAATAAATAACTTGTGGATATAAGGTATCACAGAACAAAACACATTCTCAGACTTTTGGCAGTTAACAAATATGATTATATTTGAAACCTAACAGAAAGCAGATGCAGGAAACCAATTCAGGAACATCACCTCTTAAAAGACATCCGTCTCAGGATGGCCTGTTCGACATAAACCGGATACTAAAGCTCACGCTGCGTAACTGGTATTTGTTCCTCATATCTATTCCTCTCGCTTTGGGTGTAGTTTATATCTATCACAGATACACTATTCCTGTATATAAGGCATCGACCACAATTTTACTTAAAAGCGAACAGGACAGGGCAATGTCACAATCTGATCTGATCGAAGGCTTCGGTCTCTCACCCGAAATGAGAAATATCGAAAATCAGATATTTATTATTCAGTCAAAAAAACTTATTAAGAAAGCCGTTGACCTTTCCGATTTCGGTGTTGAATATTATCGTGCCGGACACTTCAAGGACTCAGAAATATATCATAGTACTCCTTTTATAATAGAATTTGATTCACTTCATCCCCAATTGATAAATGTGCCGATTTATCTTTCATGTGATGAAAACGGCAAGGTTCATCTTGAGATAAATACAGAAGGAACTTATACTCATATTTTTAAAACGCAAAGAACAGCAGGCAGCACTGGCCCTATTGATTATTCTGTAACAACTGGTTGGGGAGAGCAGATAACCACTCCATATTTCTCGTTCAAACTAAAGAAACTAAATGATCAGGTTTGTGAACCTGACAGCAGGTACTATTTTCAGTTCAGGCCGCACAGCCAGATCGCCAATTTACTAAGGAGCAGTTTATCAGTAAATTCATATAGTGAAGGTTCTTCTATTATGAACATCTCTGTTGCCGGATCTTCTCCGGGCAAACTCATTACTTTCCTTAACAATCTCAACATTGTGATAATGGAAAACAGCCTTGAGAGGAAAAATGACAAAGCAACAAGAACGCTTTCATTCATTGACCGACAGCTGAAAAATGTTGCTGACACATTAAATATCGTACAAAAGAAACTGCTTGACTTCCGCAAGTCGAACCATTTTGTTTTGCCATCCGATTATTCCCAGATAGTAACGGAAAGATATCTCGAAAAAGAAAAAGAGCTCAGCATCTTAAGGATCAAGAAAGAGTATTACCTGTACATCCAGGATAAGCTCAACATAAACAGCAAATCGGAAGATTTCATGTTACCGGCTGTTTCCGATGAAACTAACGGAATGGTCAATCAAATGATAATGCAGTTGATAGACCTTAAAGATGAATATGAAACAGTTGCCTCCAATGCTGCGAATCCTAATCCGTATATCAGTTCTTTATCTCAAAAAATATCAATTGCCGAAAAGAACCTGAAAACAGCAATTGACATGGTGATAACCAACATTGAACTGAAAGAAAAGGAGATACGTACCGACCTTGAAAAAACAACCAACGAGATAAAACTACTCCCTGACCTTGAAAGGGAATATGCAGACATAGAGCGGGACTACAAACTTAACGATGCCATCTACACTTTCTTGCTTCAGAAACATTCTGAAAACCAGATAGCCAAAGCATCGAACACTCCGGACAACGAAGTAATAGACTCACCGTCCATTACCGGTTTAATCTCTCCAAACAAAAAGAACAACTATTCTAAAGCATTTATCGTCGCACTTCTTTTGCCCATTGGTTTAATTGTTTTGCGTGAAGTGCTGAACACAAAAGTGAGAGGCAAAGAAGACCTGGAGCACCTTCAGGAGGACATTCCTATCCTGGGGTTCATCATGCACAACAAAAACAACATTCAGGATATAATCCATGAACAACCCCACTCGGTGATAAGCGAAGCGTTCCGCTCGTTGCGCACAAAAATAAAGTTCATGTCGTGCGAGAGCAAGACGTGGGCCATCACCATAACAAGTACAAATACCGGCGAAGGTAAAACGTTCTGCGCCCAGAACCTGTCATCGGCATTTGCCATCTCAGGTAAAAAGACTGTACTGCTTGGCTTTGATCTGCGTAAGCCCAGATTATCCGAATTGTTCTTCCTTAACGACCAGGCGGGATTAAGCAACTACCTTTCAGGTCAGATAGAATTCAACGACATATGTTACAAAACTAAGTACGACAACCTTTTCATCGTTCCATCGGGTGCAATACCTCCCAACCCATCAGAGCTGATAAGCAACAACAAAACAAAACAGCTTTTTGACATCCTGCG
>JALVJU010000235.1 GCA_027034005.1 Marinilabiliaceae bacterium | reverse complement strand
GGAACACTATGGTTCGAAAAGAGGTATCGCCTGACCGTCGGTTTCACATATTCTGCCGGTTTTGGGCACGGGGACCTGCAGCAGATAAACCTCACATCCCCGACGGATGAGACCTTGTTGTTCGGTGTCCGTGACCATTCAACGGTGACAAGGTTCAACCAGCTTGGGTTCCATTTCGGGTTTACCTATCTTTTCTCTTTGATCGACATGTAAGATTTACTGCATTTCTGCCGAAAACATGGGAGTATATCTTGCCCCTGTGGGGAACAGCCTGCTTTCGAAAAGTATTATCTTGTTTATGTTCATAGTGCCGAAAATCTTTCCCTCGTATAAGTGTTCTACCTCACCTGCAAGCTCCGTGTTGTTACAATATTTTATCCTTGCTAACGTGATATGCGGATTGTACGGATTTGTTACGGTCTCGAAACCTTCACTTCGCAGCAACGCCCCTGTCTTTTGATAAAGTTTTGTCAGGTCATCTTTCGGATCAACACCTGTCCAAAGCACTTTTGGCCTGCTTACTGACGGGAAGAACCCTATCCCTGTGACATTAACACTGAAACCTTTTGCATTCTCAGCTGTTTCGGAAACTATCTCTTTCAACGTCTCTAACTCCTCTGCATTTGCCCGGCCTATAAAATGCGAGGTTATGTGCCACGAATCGGGGTAAGTCCATTTTATCCTTGCTTTTTGAAAAGTATCCTTAAGCTTGTCAACAGTCAAAAGCAATCCAGGGAAAGGTTCACATCTGTATCCAATAAAAACACGCTTCATGATTTTTTGCTTTCTTCATCAGGTTTCTTTTTCGAAAATAATGTAATTTAGTAAACAAATCATAAATCGTTATAAAAATGGAAACAAAAAAAAATATTGCAGTAGTGCTCTCGGGATGCGGAGTATACGACGGAGCCGAGATACATGAATCAGTGTTTACAATGCTGGCCATTGCAAGGGCCGGGGCCAACTATCAGGTTTTTGCACCCGACATTGAGCAGTATCATGTGATAAATCACCTCACGGGCCAGCCTGCCGATGAAAAACGTAACGTGCTTGTGGAAGCTGCCAGAATTGCAAGAGGAAATATCAAGCCACTGTCGGAATACGACCCTAAAGATTATGATGCGATAATGTTTCCGGGCGGATTCGGCGTTGCCAAGAACTTTTCAACATTTGCTTTCGACGGAGCTGATTGCAAGGTAAACGAGGAAGTGAAGAACGTAATCCTTCAGACAAACAAGGCAGGGAAGCCCATCGGCGCCCTATGTATCTCTCCGGTGATCGTCGCCAAAGTACTCGAAGGAGCTGAGGTTACCATCGGAAACGACAAAAGCACTGTTGAAGCCATTGAGGCCATGGGGGCCAAACACCGTTACACAACCCACGGCGAAGTGGTGATCGACGATAAGTATAAAGTTGCCACAACACCGTGCTACATGCTTGATGCAACGATCGACCAGATAGCTACCGGTGCCGAGAATGTGGTGAAGGCAGTGATAGAAATGACATGAGATTTATGATGTTCGATTTGAGATGTACGATGTTTTGTTTCACTACGTCGCACATCTTACATCGAACATCGAATACCGTTTTACGGAACTTCACTATCACTCAGCATCCCCTACCTTCCATTCACCGTATATCCTGAGAAATTAATTGAGAACAGGAATTCTTGATGGCTTTTATTTTCATTTATGAGATACGAATACCTGTATCCGATATTCAGCGGGAAGATGAACCGCAAGGCATGAACGGTTAATCGTAGTTCAAAACCTGTAGACTGGTAGTCTTTCGATGTAGATACCCAGTTCCCGGTATCATTGTTCTGTAAGGTGTATTTTGCTTTTGACAGATCGTAGAAAAGATTTAACGTAAACCTCTTGAAATATGCCAGACTGCCTAAGCTCAGGTCAGGATCCCATACGGGCAGCATGTAGTTGTTTCGCAGGGTATAAAGTTCGTCATTGTATTTAGCCGTATGTCCCCGGGCAAATTTTATAAAATCATTAAAGCCGTAATTTATCCTGTAACCGGAACTGTTGACCCCGGCAAAATCGCCCCTGCGTTTTTTATGCCAGTCATTATCTATCCTTATGGAGTGATGCCTGAAAATGCCCGGAAAGTAAACAGTAGAATGTACCCCCGCAATGGAACCGAAATCATAATTTCCATAAGGAGAATGACGATAAACAATCTGTAATACCTGCCCCCATCTTGTTGCAACATCCCTGTAGCTCCTTTTTCTCAGGTTGTAAAGGAACAACTGATACTTAAATGAATTTATGTAATATCCCTCTGTAGTGATATCTTCGGTCTCCCCCGTGTAATACCATTTCCCGTCTACCTGTGTAATGTATGACTTCACAGCATCGTAATCAAAAGCCTTCTGATACCCTATACCGACCATGGGCTCAATATACCTTGACCATGCACCTCGTGAAATATTCAGCGGTATGGAAATATCAAGATTAAGCCTAAGGTATTGCTGCTTTTTTACAGACTTGACAACAAAGGTATCCGTCTCGGTCGCTTTATCGTAATATGCATCATCGTTACCGTATTTTGCCTCAAAATTCAGTTGAGGGAACCATCCGTTGTAGATAAAGTTGAAATAAAATTTCTCACGCGTATATTGCTTGTCGGCATTATAGCCGAATATGGTAAAAGCATTCCCAAGCAGGTTTTGTGATAAAAGGGAAGCACCGTAGCTCACCTGAGGATCGTTGAAATCGACATAAACAGGCGCCCAGCTGTGAAAATTGAAAAGGTTCCATTTGGAATATTTCTTCACTTTTAAGGTATCTCCCGTCAAATTGTCAAGTTCAGGTGCCCCTTTTTCATCCTTCATATCCTTTTTAAGAAGGGAATATTCAGGAGCTTTTGAAGGGAATACCGACTTTCGGGGCCGGATACTGTCCACATCTAAGTAAGCCAGCCGGTACCCGTCAGAACAGTAATCGGACATCACAAGCCCTGTCCGTGAACTGTTAAGCGCTGCCGATGTACCGCCGAATTTTGATGATGTTATCTGCTCAAGAACCTTTGTGTCAAAATTTATACGGTAAATATTTTCCGTTTCATCCGGACTGAACGAAAAATAAACATGATCATCAGTTACAAAAGGATGCCTGATATTGGCAAAAGTAGGGCCGGTAAGTTCGTGCCACTTTTTATCCGGTAACGACAGGTAAAATATCTGCTTGCCTTCAGGAGCCAGGATCACAGTTACAAGCCTGTTCCCGTCCGGAGTCCACACAGGTGTCATGGGGAACCTGTCATCCGGGGTTCTTATCGTGTCAAGTGTTTCACCGCTCACCGGGTCTATGAAAAGGATGTTGTATTCCCCCTCTTCCGAAATTTGTACCAATGATATTTTTTCGCCGTCGGGAGAAAGGGACGGAGCGTAATATTTTTTACCGTAAGTCAGCCGTTTGGCTTTCCCTTTGTTAATGTCGTATATCCAGATATCATTGTGTTCCGCATTGCTCCACCTGACATTCTCGTTCAGTTCAGACCATACCAGTTTACCATTCGAAACAGAAAAAGGAACATCCTCTGTATATCCGGGCGTGTAAAGAGTTCTCTCCTCTCCTGTTCTTGTATCTATGGCCACAAACCGTGTCACTTCACTAAGTCCCGAGGCCTTTGCAACAATAGTGGTATCATTCAGGAATCGCGGGAACTTGTAGTTCTTGAATTTTGGGTCTCTGTCTGTAAGATACCGGAAGTTGCTGAAAATCTTTCCTGAATCATTTTTCAGCCATAACTCTTTCCAGTCATTAAAAACGGATTTGTAAAGGGCTGTTTTGTTCTTGCCGGTCACCTCTTTTATCCCGTGGTTGAAAGGTGTGATGCTCCAGCTTCGTTTACCGGTATTCTCAATGGCCCTCTCCCACACATCTTTCCCGTACCTGCTCCTGGCACCTGCCACAAGATGATATCCCATGACATAATAATTGGGAACATAATCACGATAGGAACCGAGATAGGCCTTGTCGTACTTATACATTCCTTTTTCAAGCAACTGTGCCTTAAGCTCCTGTTCAAAAGCAGGAAGCCGCCCCCGTCCGGAATTTGAGAGCATGGTCTCTGTAAGTACCGCATCACCTTCCATGAACCACATCGGCACATAAATACCAAGAACGGCACCAATGGCCTGCTGTCCTGCTATCACATTAAGTGCCTTCGTAAAACCTTTGTTCAGCTTATCTATCTGTACCACATGGCGGAATTCGTGTATGGCAAGCTGCTGAAGATAATCCTGCGCAAATATGTCCTGATCGGGCGACGGGAACAGTTCTATCCGCTTTGGAGACCATGAAACAAATCCGTTGGAGTAGGATGAACGTGAATGGATCAAGACATCTATCTTTTTCGGGTCATGCCCCAAAGAGTATCCGCCATACGAATATATCTTCTCAAATATGGCCGTAACCCGACGTGCCTCTTTCTCAAACTCCTCCGGGAAAACCACCCTGAAATGATCGGTCTTGATCTGATACCATCTGATGCTTGCCGGATCAGGGCCGGAAGAGTAATATTGGGCAAATATGTTCAGAACTGTGAAAAATGAAAAAAGCAGATATATGAGGAGTTTTTTGTGCATTTTGATATTCTTAGAAAAATGTCCGGAATCGTTTTAAGTACTAATTTCAACCGGGTATAAACAAATATTGCCCATAAATGTAATAAATAATGTTTATATGATGTTAAATATTATTTTTGATACTGCATTAAATCCAAACACAAGAAATGAAACCAATAATATATCAGGTACTGCCGCGTCTGTTCGGGAATACGGAGGGAAGGAACATCAGGAACGGTACGATTTACGACAACGGCAGCGGGAAGTTCGGTTATTTTACCGAAAAGACACTTGACGGAATAAAACAACTGGGGGCGACCCACATCTGGTACACGGGAGTTCTGGAGCATGCCACACAGACCGATTACAGTGAACATGGGATATTAAAGGATTTCCCCGAAGTTGTTAAAGGCAGGGC
>JALVJU010000234.1 GCA_027034005.1 Marinilabiliaceae bacterium | reverse complement strand
AGGATAGCGTTGAGCTGGATGAGGTAACCATCGTGCAGAAGGCAAAAAGATACCAGGTGGGTGCCAAGATAATCAGTATTCCGGCGGAACAGATAATCAACAATAACGACAGGTCATTGGAGCAGATATTAAAGCAATTTGCTGCCATACCCATTAAATCAAATGCCGGCTCACTAAGCACTATCCGGTTGCGAGGAACATCACCCAATCATACATCAGTGAATATTGGGGGCATCAACCTAAATTCCCTCACTCTCGGCAGTTCGAACCTCTCAAATATACCGTTATTTTTTTTCGATGAACTTGCATTACAATACGGAGGTGCAAGTGTCGTAAACGGCTCGGGAAGCATCGGTGGCAGTCTTAATCTAAGCAGCAGGTTAAGGTGGGTAAAAGGAGTAAATGCCGAAGGACAAATTACTCTTGGCTCTTTCGGTGAACAGTTTTACGGGGCTAAGGTCTTTGCCGGGAACGGCAGGTTCGAGTCGATCACTAAAGCATATTTTTTCGACAAAAAAAACGACTTCACTTTTTACCATCCGCCCACCAAGGATTTTGAGACGGGAGAAATAGTACGAATAAAGGATACCCAACGAAATGCAGCCACTACAAACAAAGGTGTCATGCAGGAGTTTGGATATAAGTTCACTTCAACACAGTTCCTGCGGTTCATGATCTGGTTAGAAGATGACTGGCACCAGATACAGCAAAATATGTCAACTAACCTGAACCAGCCTGACAAATCGGAAGAGATAGAGGACAAACACATCCGTATCTGGAGTTATTACATGAACAACAATACCAAACTGAAAAGATATATCGGAGCAGGATATGTACTGGATGATGAGATTTACAACAAAGACACTGATTCTCCCATAAAAACGCAGCGTTTTGTATCGGAAGGGAACATCGAATATCCTGTTTCTCATTCGGGCATGATTAAAGGAGGTTTTAAGTCGGAGGTCATCTACCCTGAAGTTTACGCATACAACATAAACGGAGTGGTTCAGTACCAAAACGACCTGTATGCATCGTACCTGCAAACTTTTTTCTCAAAACTGAAGATGAGCATAAACCTGAGAAAAGGTTTTGTTACAGACTTCACGGCCCCTTTTACACCCGCATTTGGAGTATCTTATGACCTGCTTTCATGGGAAACTTCAAGAGTGGGCCTTTCGGGAAATATTTCTAAAAGTTACAGGATACCAACTTTCAACGACCGCTTCTGGGTACCGGGCGGAAACCCCGACCTTTTGCCCGAAAAAGGGATAAACTACGAGATCGGTGGAAAATACTCAAGATATACTGACAAAACGGAACTAAAGATCATGCTCAATGCTTTTTACATGGATGTGGATGACTGGATACTGTGGAAGAATTCAGGTGCATACTGGACCGCCGAAAATGTACAGAAAGTAGTGAGCAAAGGGATCGAACTGCAAACAAATTTCAAAGTAAAAATCAGAAAGTCGGCACTTTTGTTCGGGCTAAATTACACGCTGAATTCGGCACAAAGAGTAGAGTCAACAAACACCACTGCCGCCCTTGACCGTCAGCTCGAGTATGTTCCTTTGCATACCTTTTCTGTG
>JALVJU010000233.1 GCA_027034005.1 Marinilabiliaceae bacterium | reverse complement strand
TATAGTTATTAAGTGTAAAGTCAAGTCAAAAGCGGCACATTTTGTATGCCGCTTATTCCCATATTTTTCCACTTGTTCTTTGACATATAGATACTTCTGTATTATATTTAGAGAAGCACCTATACTACAGAAGGGGAAACCTTGACCCCGCACATACCGTCAAGAACGGTCTGGGGCTGGTTTTCCTTTCTTTTTTTAGTTTGTCTGCGTGAAATCGGTGCATCATCAGCTATCGGTTGATAACGTCTTTTATTATTAACTTTCTTTTTGCTATTTACTATACGGATTTTATTTCTATTTCTCTTGTCTACCTCGGGATCGAAAGCCGTATTGTTTTTTAACATACCATAGACAATACGCAGTATTTTATGCATACATGCTCCAAGGGCGGACATTTTTGTCTTTCCTCGTTTAAGATGCTCAATGTAGACCTGCTTGATAAGAGGATTATATCTGATGGCATTACGCGCAACCATAAAGAGAATTTTCCGTGGAGCAGACCGTCCTTTTTTACTCATTTTATAGTTGCCGGAAGTATCGCCGCTGTCTTTGTATACAGGGTGCAGACCAAAATATGACGCAAGGTGTTTAGCGCTTGGAAAGCGTTCAATGGAAACGATATTCAATAATAATCCTATAGCGCTGTATTTTCCTATTGATTTGAAAGATGTAAGAATCTTTATTTCAGGAAGATCACAATGCTTAATCAAACTTTTTTTATTCTGTTCAATTAGTTTTTTTAAATGGATTATCTCTTTTGCCATTGTTTTGATAATATCAGCCATATTTTCGTCTGTTTGAGCGCCAACGTTCAGTTTGGCTTTTTGTATAATAATTTCTGCCCGTTTAAGTGAGATATATCTAATACGGGCAATAGAACTTACCTGCGCTCTACTTATTTTATCAGCGGACGGATACGCACTAAGCAGCTGCAAAACCCAGTTAGGAATACCATGTTTGCAATATGGCAGTAAAAACGGCATAGAAATATAGAGCAAATTTTGAAATTGGTTGAGTAACTGCGTCAATTGTTTATTAAACATCTCAATCATGCCATACTGTCTACGTAAAACAACATAGGGGTCTTGTACATTGTAAGAGATTTTATTCGGATAAACTATCAAATAATCGGCGATGCTGTATGCGCTGATGGCGTCTGTTCCGTTGCGTTTCATGGCAGCTTTTTTCAAAGCAACAGGCCCTATAGGATTAATTCTTGCTGCTTTAATATTTAAAACATCTTTTAAGCGGTAAAGGAAATTCAGCCAATTATTTTCTAATCCGCCTGTACTTTCTACAGCGCAGTAAAGCGTGGCATTGTCGTTATTTGATAAAACATCCGACAATATTTTGAATAAACTGTTATGACCGTTAAAAGTATCATCCAATTGAAAATTATCTTCGATGATATTTCTATCCCTGTCAATAATAATAAAATCGGCGTAACCCTTGCTTACGTCGATACCCATAAATAAGTCATTACTCATGAGAAATACTCCATTGCTTGTTAAACATAGAAAACCAGACATCATCAGCCTTGTTAATTATGCGGTTTCATTGAACCAGGTTATTAACCGACTTTTATCTGGCAGATGG
>JALVJU010000232.1 GCA_027034005.1 Marinilabiliaceae bacterium | reverse complement strand
GGTCTTTGTATGAAACAGTAACTTTACTAAACCTGTTTTTCAAAAGAAACTGGATTAGAGAAGATAAACTTGACGAGTTGGAAAGAGATTCTTTTGAAATAGCAAGCATGATAAAAGGTTTAATTAATTCAATAAATAAATAGCCCGAAGTTGAAAGAAAAACAGAATGCAGGAAAACCCTTCGAGCATCGAACTTCAAACTTCAAGCTCTTAATACTTTTTATTATATTTGCGAGATTTTAAGATTTTGTGGTTATATTTTAAGAAATTGTCAGAAAAACAGTTGATTTTATCACAGAAACTAATTTGAAACAACAAAAAACAAACATATTTTAATTCATAATTATGCAGTTAGAAGGAAATCCAAAAGCTTTTCTCCGTAAGGAGGCTCAGGAGTTTATTGATTTGTACAGGTCGTTGGGCGAACGTGCTGAAGTGCTGCTTCCAAATTTCATCTTCGATAACCTGAAGTCGTTTGTGCGGCTCTGTTACGAGGAACCGGACGATCCGGCACGTCAGCAAGCAGAGATACAGAAATATCTCTTGAAGTTCAGAGAGGAAATACCCGGGTATGTGGATGTCTCACTTATGTTGTATCCGCATAGTGTGTCGAAGGCCTTTGTTTACACATCTTTAAAACAGGATTTCAATAAACGTCTGACTGACTTTATCGACAATGATATTGTTGACGAACAGGAAAAAACATGGCTCACAAACATAAAGAACGTACATGATTTCTCAGTGGGCACACCACCTGTAACAGATGAGACAATCAATTTCCTTTCCAGGATAGTAATGGGTGATTCATTGAGCGACCTTCGCAGATTCCGCGATGTGATAGGTGTTATCGGCGATATTGACGAAGCACACTGGAACTACCTCATGGACACCCTCGAACAGATGGTGAACCAGAGCACACACTACACCACAAAAGCCGAAAAGGACAACTTCCTCCATCGTACCGAATGGGCCGTAAACTTCAAAGGACTGAACGGACTGATACGTACCGTAGTGTCAGGGAACTCAAATATTGCCGTTGAACTTCTGAAAGGCGAAGTGTTCGGCAAAGACCTTGTACGTGTGGTTGAGAACGTAAAGAGCGAAGAACTTTTCAACATGATGCAAGAAGACACCTCCAGCGTTTTCATAGTGAAGGTACAACACATGCGTAAGAATATGTTTGCCGGGCCAAAATGGTTCCGGTTCCTCTCACGTCTTGTCATCGTTGACGATTCGCCGGAGTCGAAAGCATCGAACACAAGTCTCGTGTTCAGTTTCCACAACGGTATCATCAACACCCTTAACAAGGTTCACACCAAAAAACTGGGAGCGCCTGCCAATACACAGCTCAACCTGCGCCTGATATTTGAGAACGTAAATGAAAAATACCTGCAGGAATTCAAGACCCTTATCGATAAAAAAATTGAGGAGTACAACAGTGAACTTGACGAGCTAAAGAAAGAGCAGCTTGGCGAGACTGGTAACATTGAAAAGAACACTACACTGTTCAAATTCGATGATTTCAGCCGCCAGATACTTAAGGACAGGTACTCGCTGCAACGCCTGCGCAGTTTTATTCAGTTCATCCAGAATGCTGCCGACGAGAAGAAAAGGAAAGAGCAGAACGAGGTACTGATCAGCGAATTTGAGCAGAAGATCAAAAAGTATTTCTATTCAAACAATCCGAACCTGCGTATTGCCACCATCCTTGAAGGTGGAGGCCGCAACCAGATCAGGACTTACGGAGAGTATCTCCTGCAACGCAGGATAAAGCCCCTTAAAGAGGATATCATAAACAGGTGCAGGACAATCATCAATTTCATTCCCGATAACTACAAGCGAACACTGCACAACCATTTCCACAAAAACTTCGGGATAAACCTGTTCCTCGAGAGGTATCAGAAATACATTACAAAAGTTGACAATGAATCGGACAACAAAGGGCGTTTCAGGAATATCCTCATCGACCTTGGTGTGTACAAGGATTACGAGAAGCTGAACGAGGCCGACAAGGAGATAATCAAAGGGTTTATCAGCGACCTGGGCAACCTTGAAAAAACATCAATCTCCGATGATGTACAGATGATAGTGCGTGACCTGCTGTTCTTTAAGGACAGCATTCCTAAGCCGTATATAATCTATAACAAAGTATTGGCATGGGAATACACCGACCTTTTTGCCGAGGATAAATTTTACATCAACCCGTTCGATATTGAAATAGAGAACCTTGATAACCAGAGGATCGATTACGAGCGCATCCTGACCAAACTATCAAGGATAAAGAATACCTTGCAGCTTTTCGATGCAAGCGGAAACCTGTGGGACCGCTTCTGCGAAAATGTGACCATCATCATCAACGACCCGTCGAACCCAACAGGATATTCGGACTTCAACGATGAGCACCTGCTTGAGTTCCTAAAGTTCATCAACAACAGTAAGATCACACTGCTGCTCGACGAGGCATACAACGACAGTGTAAAGATAGAGGATGCCGACTTCCCGAAATGGAGAAGCATTAGCCGTTACGTGCTCAACAACGACAATGTTTATTCGAAGATCAGGGTCGTGTCTTCCCTTTCCACAACCAAGAACCTTGCAGGTTCAGGCGACCGTCTCGGGGCACTTGTGGCAACTTCTGCCATGCAGAAGGTCATCGATTACGCCAAAGAGCGCAATCCGTTGATCCGGGGCAACAGCTGCTCGATGTACTTCCTGAACAACGTGCTTGACACAGGCATACTGGCCAAGTCGCTTAAACACAAGATGGAGTCGGAACTTCCGAAAAATGCATCAAGGAGCAAGATCAAAAAACACATAGAGCAATTCATCGAACTTCAGCTTACCGGAAAGGGCGAAAGCAAGAGCAAAACTGCATACACCATACAGCATTTCGAGGGAAGCCCGCTGCACCTGTTTCTGCTCGACGAACTTGTGAAGCTGGCCAAACTTGACGTGCTCGGCCTTCCTGACGACTTTAAGTACAAAGAGGTCCCATTCTTCCTGTACTACTCCAAGGAGCTCGTGCAAGGGCTGAACAGTTTCCGCATCAATAAGAATTTCAGAAAAGAGTCGAACAAAAGGCTTGCCACGGCCAAAACGATTGCCGAACAGGTCATCGAAGAGCAGGAGATAAAAAACATTTCGATCATCGAGTCCGACGGATCGTACCTCTTTAACCTGTTCATTGAAGATTTTGGGTCGTTCAGCATTCTTGAAGAGTATGCGAAACGCCTTGCAAGTGAAAAAGGGATATCTGCCCTTCCGTACAAAACAGGGGTCGTACGTTTCTCACTCGGCGGTTTCATATCAAGCAAAAAAGGGGCTTATGCAATATTCGAAAAAGAGATACATACTGCCCTTACCATCTTCCTGTCGTACCTCAAAAAGTATAACGGACTGCTGAAGGAATCGACCAACGGCATTGAACCGGAGATTGTTCTTGATGAAATTTTCAAAACTAAGAACGACAGGGAATACATACAGCTCATCGTCAAAGACTACGACGAGGTAAAAGACATTAAAAAAGATCTGAACGAGTCGCTGAAGATCAACGAAAACAGGTCACTATACCATGCATCGCCGCAGGTCAGCGGGGTTTCAATCACCACTATTGGTGATTCACAAAACTCCGTTATCGAGTTTCAGGGCAACGTGGGCGACTGCCGCGACGTGTCAGAATTTGTGAGTAGCCCGGCTTTCACAAAGATTTACGAGAACCTGCTTCCGCAGATCTACAAGAACATTCCGCAGATAAAGAACCTGAACTTTAACATCGTTGCTTCGCGTTACAGCAAGGCGACAATACTTAAATACATCAACAATAAAAAATCTTTCCATCCGAATCACTACGTCCTGGACGATCCGGAAGAAAAGAACATCATGCGCGAGATACTCATCGAGATGGAGCGGCTTCTTTTCTCCGACACCAAGATGAAAATACTCACACTTAAAGCAAGCGGTGATTTCCGAGTTGATGTTTCACGCCTCGAAGGTGTTAATATTGTCCTGAAGAAGCATATCCATGAGATACTTCTTCATTTCAACCTGCCATTCGAACAGCAGACAATTGAGCCCAGCCGTAAGGAGATCATCAAATCGACATGTGATTCGTTTGAGGAGATCACAGGATTAAGCATAAAAGGTCTTGATCTTGAAAAATACCTGAACAGTTTCTTCGAAGAGCTCCGGCTTAACGAAGGATTCAGGTCAATTGACATCTCATCGCGCAGTCTCGGAATAATCATCAACTCAACAAAAAGCAGGGTACTGAGCAGTTCACGACCTGTAGAAGAGCAGATACTCTATCTGTACCTGCTCAGGAACGATGACTCATTCAACAGACATGTTATCGACAAATTGAAGTATCTTCAGGAAAAGATCGACAACACGGGCGACGACGAGCTGAAGATATTCACAGAGAACCTGCTGACAGAGATATTACCGCGCGAGATCAACGACATTCTGGATTATATTTTCCGCAAAAAAGATATCAAAGTTTCGGAAGAAGACCTTCACAAGGTAACCCTGAAAGTTGTGAACTTCATAATCAACATTCAGGACCTGACAAAAGGAACCGACTACTACCAAAGGTACACCCATACTCTGGTTAAGTTTGTAGAGACACAGTTCCGCCGTCAAAACTCGGACATTAACGAGATGATACAGCACGGTGTTACACTGTACCGTGACTTCGAGATGACTGACAAGACTTTAGAGACATACAAAAACGGGGCGCTGAAGTGGATAAACGAGCTTATGACAAAGTGCGGTGTTGTTTCCGTGGAACAACCGGTACAGCTCCATACCCGTATCTCCACCGATGCCAAGAAAAGGGAATATCCTTTCCACAAGGTCAACCGGGGCGATAATGAGCATACATACCTGCTCGACATGAACAGGAGCAGTTCGAAGAACGATTACATTAAGATGATCAATCCGCGGCCGTCAGCCGAATTCTTCCAGCGCCGTCTTTCTCGTTTCGTTGCCAATATGGACCCGGACGATTACCGTTGCAAGATATACCGGAACGGCATAGTCAAAGAGCTTTTGGTCTTTCAGAAAGGGTACATCAAGTACATGACCGATAATTACAGGTTGATGCAGTACCAGGACGTATCGCTCGAAGAGGCCAGGAAGTTCATGCCCGATGTGATCATGTTCTACGGGGCGCCTGAGAAAGTTATCTCCTTCCCTCCTGTCGGTTACTTTGATATCAAAGGACCGAATGGGAACATCAAGACCATTGTGACACCTTTGAAAAAGGAAGTAGATTACTTTGGCGACATTAAAAAGCCCCGCCTGACCGTAGTGAACGAGAAAGTTAAAGAGATGGGCGGCGTTCCGAAACACGGCTCACTGTTTGCCGTGGAACTTGAAGACGGCAGTATCTTTGTTATCGAGATCGACGGGGACAGCGGTGTGGGTAAATCGGAGATGATAGCTGCACTGATCCTCAGATGGCTCCGCCAAAACCTTGCAGGTGTACGCTCTGTTAAGCTGATAGCGGGGGATATGTTCCATGTGTTCCGTGACAAAGAAGGCAACCTGTACGGTTTCGGTACCGAAGTAGGTGATTTCTCAAGGGTAACCGACTTTGATCCCGATTTTATCAAGTACTACAAGTACCTGTTTGAGACCAGTGCCGACAGCAACGTCACAGACCTGAACTCGCGAAGCACTGTCAGCGGGCTGTGCGAGATACAGATGCCTTACAGAATAAACATAATCCTTACTGCCCATAACTACTCGAAAGAGGAGGGAGGAATAACCCGTGTGGACAATCCGGAGAATTTCCTTCTCTACATCGATTCACATGGTGAGCGCAAGGAGAAAGCCACAAGTCAGGACGGCCCGAACTTCCAGCGTACACTTCAGCGTTACACTGCCGACAAGAATATTGTTGATGTACTTGCCATGCATGGTAACTATCTCGATGATGTCCTTGACTGGGAGTACGAACCAATAACAAACAAATATTTCCTTGCCTCATCCTACAAGATGATGGACAAGATAGACATTGAGAAAGTTGTCAACCAGATATTCACTGGCAAATCATTTAACGAGAACGGCAACAGCTACACTATCACAAAGGTCAACTTCGATCTTGTGAAGAACAGGTTCATTGCCGAAGCATACATAGATGGAAGTGATGATAAAGACAACATCGTTATCTCAAGGAATATCTTCAGCCAGATATTCGACTCACTTGCAAGTACTCCTGCCGGACAGCCGTTCATCGACCAGGAGAACCAGATAGAGTCACGCTTCGACCTGATAAGGGTTCTTAGCGGTGACGAAGACGGCAAAGGTGCAGGGCGCAAGATACAGTTCGGCATTGTTTCTACCGAGATAGGCAAGAAGAACAAAGAGATAACCGGACCGCAGAAAGCTGCAGCCGCCCTTACTAACCTGATACAGGAGATGAGGGCAGGAAACTCTGAGATAAACGAGAAGAAAAACAAAGTGAGAAAAATAGTGCACAAATGCTATCCTCACATCTTTGAGTTCGATCAGACAAGTAACGAGCTGTGGAGATACAATTTCTACCTGTACCAGCTTGACGAGATGATGAAAGCAGAGTTCGTACGCATGGATGATCCTACGGTCGAAGTAGATCTTAACGGCGTTAACTTGTTCAGGCAGAAAAGCAAGAAAGAAGAGTTCAGTCCGCTTCTTGTCACTCCAAACCTGAACATCGAACTGAACAGTTTTGGCGAAACTTGTCACGAGTTGATGAGCCTTCCTAATTATCCCGATTTTGCCGAGGAGTTCATGGCAGACGCTTCAGTTCTATATGAGGCAAAGGGTTATAGTCAGGAGACCATGATCAACAATATGATAACGCAGTTACTTCTTATGGGAGAATACATCGAATTCGAGGACCTGCTGAAAGGCAGGATTACCGAGAAGGTAAACAGGGAAACCATCGCTGCAGCAAAATATGCAGTTCTTCAAGAGCTTGAACGCAGGAAGAAACAGCAAAAAAAGACAAAGTCAAAGAAGAATGACAAATAGGAAAAAAGCCCCGCCGATAGTGACGGGGCTTTTTTGATAATTATCAATCGGTTATAAAAATAAAGATTAAAAAACATCAAGGGAAAGGTTAAAAATTGGTTAAAATATTGCCGGGCAGACGCAACCTTTACAGATTTTATACATCTTTGTTATAAAATACAAATAGAGTATCGTTATTCTTAATTAATTCCCTTTGAACAACATTAATTATTAATTGTTATTTATAAAGAAGTATGTAAAACAGAAAAACAGTTATCTAAAAATAATAAACATTAAAAAATGAAAACTATGAAGTATTTTAATTTAGTATTAACACTGGCAATAATGGGACTGCTTTACAGTTGCTATCCCAAAGGTGCTGAATATGTGGATGAACTGGATGTCGTGATATCCAAGTATGACACAAAAACTTTTAGGGCTGATACTTTTGCCATGCCTGATCAAATCACTTATTACAAGAACGGCAAACTGGTAGAAGATCACGATCATAAATATGATGCAGAGGTTTTGAGTCAGTTCAAGAACCATCTTATCAAGGAGGGATTTACGCCTGTAGGTAATACTGGTGACACATCACTTGTTGTTTCTGTAGAATCTCACGAATTAACCCAGACAGGTGCAATCTATCCTCCGGGATGGGGTTACTGGGACCCATGGTATCCTTACTACCCCGGTGGCGGTTGGTATCCATGGTATCCGTGGTATCCAGGAGGTGGCTACTGGTATCCATGGTATCCGTCTTATTACTCATTCCAGACAGGAACTGTAGTATTCCAGATCGGTGACATTGAAAACATTAAGGACGTAAATGATACCATTAGAGTACCTGTAATTTATATAGGTGCTATCGATGGGCTGTTGCAGGGTTCTGACAGTTATATTCTGCAAAGAGTACAGGCAGGCATCGATCAGCTGTTCAAACAAACTCCTTTTGATAAAAATTAATAATGAAAGGCATTTATAAAATATTAAAACAGAGAACTATGAAATCAATAAAAATATTATCAGTTATTGCACTATTAACCATTGGAGTTAATTTGACTGCCCAGAACAAGACCAATATTTATTATCTCATGGGCTTCCCAATGGGAGATACGCATGATTACATCAGCAAGTCAAGTTTCAGGGGAATGGGTTTTGAATACCAATACCTTCTCAGCGACAACTTTGCTTTAGGCGGAGTTTTGCAATGGAGCACTTTTTACGAGAGTGATCCGCGGGCTACATATCCTATCCAAGACGGTAACGGAGCTATTAACGGTATCAGATATAAGTACATAAATACTGTTCCTATGTATCTTACCGGAACATATTATCTGGCAAGCGACGATGCAAAAGTAAGACCATACCTTGGTCTGGGTATCGGCACCTACTGGCTGGAAAAAAGAACCGACATGGGACTTTTTACAGATATTACCAACTCATGGCATTTTGGCCTTATACCTAAAGCCGGTGTTCTTATTCCGGTTAGCTTCAGTACAAGTATATATGTAGGACTTGATTACAATCTCGCCTTCAAGAACTCAGAGCTTGATACTCAAAGCTGGTTAGGCCTGAGCGTTGGATTTAACTTCGACTATTAGTAAAGGATATTTATACAGTAACAAACCTGCCTCTCTTTTATGGAACAGGCGGGTTTGTTGTTTTTATTAGAAATGTAACCAATTTGAAGAACACCGCTAAGGCGGGAAGATACAAAGAGTATTAAAAGTATTTATAAAAAAGACTTGGCGTCTCAGCGTCTTTGCGGTAAATAAAGCACCGCTAAGGCGGCAAGGCGCAGAGAGTTTCTAAAGAAAAGTAAAAGACTTCGCACCTCCGTACCTTTGCGGCACAAAACTTCCTACAAACATCATATCTTAAACTGATCTACGAGATTGGAGAGTTTTCCTGCGTAAACATTAAGCTTTTGAGATATATCTGATATCTCCCTGGAAGAAGAGCTGTTTTGCCGGGCGATATGATCCAGTTCATTGATCACATTACTTACTTGCTGCACACCAATATTCTGCTCCTGGCTGGATAAACTAATCTCTTTAACAAGCTCTGCTGTTTTAATGATCTCCGGGACCAGTTCATCTATCAAGCTGTTTGCCTTTTCCGTCTCCTCAACAGAAGAATCCGAAAGGGTAATGATCTCATTAGCAGCTCTCTTACTGTTATCTGCCAACTTTTTCACTTCTGAAGCTACAACAGAAAAACCTTTCCCATGCTCACCTGCTGCAGCAGCTTCAACAGCAGCATTCAATGCCAGTATATTGGTCTGGAATGCAATATCATTAATTATCTTTATCTTCCCTGCAATATTCTCTATTGATGACAGACTTTTGTTACCTGCCACATTCATAAGGTTCATTCCCTTTGCCGCTTTAGCCGATATTTTTTCAGTTTCAATGGCATTATTTGTATTCTTCTGTATCCCGGTATTTATCTCCTCAACGAGGCCTGAAACCTCCTTGATAGACAACACCTGAGCCTCAGCCCCCTGAGCAATAATGGCAGCGCTCCCGTTCACCTTACTACTGATATCTTCTATTTCATGCGATGTTCGGTGTATCTCCCTGATCAGTTCAGCAATATTCCCAATAAATTTATTAAACAAAATAGAAATCTCGCCCACCTCATCACGTCCGGTAAGTTTTATCTTTTTTGTCAGATCGCCATTTCCGGTAGTCATACCAAACAAACTTGCCTTAAGGTCTTTTATTGAATTAAGTATCTGAACCTTAAAAAGAGCTAAATTCAAGAAAGTTATTGACAAAACAACTATCCCCGTAACCACAAACTTGGACAAAATAATCGTTTTCAGGACACCCCCCGGATTATTGTGCAGAATCCCGACTACAGCACTGGTAAAAATAAATGAAATACCAATCACACTTAACAGGAACAGGATTGTCATTTTGTGGGAAATACTTAGTGGTTTGTATTTTTCCGAAAACGGTAGATCAACCGTATACTTCTCCAGACTCCTGTTCATCATTATGAAAAAAGGAATGGCAAAGATAAAAACGATTGGCACCCCGAGTGACAATGCAAGACTGAATTCCGTCCTGTCAATAAAATCTAACGACGCTAAAACAACATAGTTACCTATAATTATGTAAAGCGGCAATGAGAATATAAATATCCATGGCAGATAGGCTGCACTTTTTTGAGCTCCTGTAAGTGTCTCTTCCCCCGGATTTTCATAGTAATTATCTATTTTCTTAACCATCCTCTTTACAAGGAAATACATTAAAACTACTATCAGGATCACATATACCGGCATATGAAATCGGAACAACACTTTGAACATCTCATCGGTAGTCCAGAAATTATAATACCAGGCTGCAAGAAGCCATGTAATCGGAGGAACCATAAAGGAACTAATAAACCATCCAATAATACCCGAACTCTTCTCTTTTTCCATATCAGGATTAATTTAATTTTTATCGTCTCAGAATAAGGTAATTTTTATTCTAAACTGTCCTATATACGAAAGGATTATTAATATAGTTACTTAAAAATACCAATACCATGAAATATCTTCAAAACATATCAAAGAGCAGTGGTTTAAACATATATTTTATACTACTTACAGTATTCCTTTTCTCACTATATATTCCGGTATCAGCCCAGTCAAGATCATATCATGAATACCGTGGAAAAGTTATTGATGAGAACTCCGGATCCCCGCTGATATTTGCCACGATATCCATTGCGGGAACCAATATTGCTACCGTCACTAACGCCGACGGGGAATTTGTCCTTAAAGTTCCCAAAAACAAATCAGACAAGGACCTTTTAATCTCATACATAGGATACAAGAGCAAAAACATACCACTCAGTGAACTTAACACCAAAAAGAATAAGATAAAACTGGAACTTCTTTCCGTATCCCTTGCCGAGATCAATGTTTTTCCCAATGATGCAAAACTTCTGATGCAGGCTGTATTTACCCGCAGGCGGGAGAACTATATGCAATATCCAACCCTCATGACAGCATTTTACCGTGAAACAATAAAAAAACGACACACTTATGTTTCTCTTACCGAGGCTGTGCTGCAGATATACAAACAACCTTACAAGAACATGCTTCCGGATCAGGTGAAACTGCTGAAAGCACGTAAAAAAGTAGACTACTCAAAACTGGACACCCTTGTTTTCAAGCTGATGGGCGGCCCTTACAATGCCCTAGTCCTTGACATTATGAAAAGTCCTCAACTCATAATTTCTTATGAATCCATGGACTACTATGATTTTGCTTTCGATAACATAACCAGGATAAACGACAAACTGTTGTACGTAATATCATTCAAACAAAAACCCGATATAAATGAACCTTTCCCATACGGCAAATTATACATCGACAGCGAATCTCTCGCGGTAACAAAAGCCATATTCAACATTAATACTGACAACAAGGAGGAAGTCAGCAAGTTGTTCATAAAGAAAAAACCGGCAGGAGCCAAAGTCTATGTTACCAATGCATCATACATGGTAAGCTACCGCGAATCTGATGGTGCCTGGTACTTCGGGCATGCACAGGGAGAGATGACCGTAAAGGTTAAATGGGACAAAAAGTTTTTCAACACCGTTTATACTTCACAATTCGAACTGGCAGTGACCGACTGGGAGAAAGTTGAAGGCAAATCACCCATCAGGCCCAAAGAACGGATGAAACGCAATATTATCATGAGGGATCAGGACACAGGATTTATTGACAAGAATTTCTGGGGCGCCTACAATGTCATAGAACCGGAGAAACCTATCGAAAATGCCATTAAGAAAATACAGAAGAATTTGAAGAAACTGAACGGGAAGTAAATTGCCAGTCCGCAGTCCACAGTTCTCAGGCGGCAGAAAAGGTGGAAGCTGGAAGCATGAAGCTGGAAGGAAGTCAGCAGTCTGCAGTATGGATGGAAGCACGAAGGTAGTTGACACCCGGCAGTAATGAAGTTATATGAGGTACATCGCACCGATAATATTTGTAGCAACATAGCGCAAAACTACAGTAGGTGCAGAGTACCGGAATATTAGTCAGCAGTTCTCAGTCAGCAGAAAAGGTGGAAGCTTGAAGCTGGAAGTATGAAGCTAGAAGGAAGTCAGCAATCTGCAGTATGGATGGAAGCACGAAAGTAGTTGACACTAGACAGTAATGAAATTCTATAAGGTGCAGAGCACCGATAATATTTGTAGAAACATAGCACAAAACTACAGTAGGTGCAGAGCACCGGAATATTAGTCAGCAGTACTCAGTCAGCAGTAGGCAGTACTCAGTCGGCAGTTCTTACTACTTATTGTGGAGTGCTTACTTCAAGCTGTTACCTGAACTTTTCCGGGTGTTCGATCATATAAAATATTAGTTTGCCGACTTCTTCTGATTTAAAAATAAGATCATCATACTGCTCTTTAGTAATATAATTGCAGGCTAATGAAAAATCTAACCAAACCTGAGTTTCTGTATTTTCAGCATCAGAATCACTCAACTTACTAGAATAATGTTTGGGGTATTGCCTTTTGCGGTATGCTTCACCAATATTTGAGCAAACAGCCCGGGAAGCTCTTCGTATTTGATCTGTCAAAGAGTACTTTTCTTCTATCGGAAATTTTTTGGATAAATGAAATATTTCCATTGCCAAAGCAAAAGCTTTTTTATATGCAAGTAAATCCCTAAATCCCATTTTGACTTTTTATTAGTTTAATTTTATTCCTTCTTTAATATATGTAAACTCCAAATTTCCTCCTGCAGACTGAAGACTGCCTACTGCTGACTGACCTATCATGCCCCTAATTTCTTCATTATTGTACTCCGGCTTACTTTTTCCCCTGTTTTCACCTTTTTCATCAAAGAATGTAAGGCTGCATCTTCAATTTCCTCTTTTTCTATTGTAGCTATTTTACTACCCAATTTTTTTGCAAGTTCTATAAGAAGCTGAAGATCGTCTTCACTTTTGGGTTCAATAACTAATACTTCCATGACAAAATAATTTTATTACAGATTTACATATCAAATTTAAGAAAACATTCAGTAAAAACATTACTTCTTACCGGTTTTACATCTTGACATTATCACTGAACCGATTTCAAATATCTCAATTCCCTTATGAGGAAGAAAGAGACCACAAGTGCCGATATCACATCCGATACAGGACCGGCCATCCAGACACCTGTCAAACCGAAATATCGGGGAAGGATAAAGAGCAATGGCATCAGGACTATCACCTGCCGCATCAGGGATAGAAAGGCAGCTATGCCAGCCTTGCCTATTGCCTGAAAATAATTACTCGTGATTATCTGAAATCCCACGAGAGGCAGGGCGAGCAGAAAGATCCTCAACCCGTGAACACCGACTGCCATCAACTCCTTGTCATCACTGTTAAACAGACGAATTATCGCTCCGGGAAACAGTTGTGACACAACAAACCCAAAGACAGAAATTGCCGTTGCTGATACTAACCCTATGACAAGTGTTTTCCTGACCCGCCTGAAATTCCTGGCACCGTAATTAAAACCTGTTATGGGCTGTGATGCCATATTTATCGCTATCACCGACATTATCAGGAGCATTGCTATGCTCATGATAATTCCCAAAACCCCGATAGCGATATCGTTGCCGTACTTTATCAGCTGTATGTTATATGTTCCAAACACTACACTTGATGCTATCTGCATGGAGAACGGAGCAAAGCCAATGGTAAGTATATGCCATACAATATCCTTGTTTAACCTGAAGTAAGGCGGTTTCAGTTTTACCAGCGACCTGGACGATGTAAAATGCCATAACACCCACACAAAAAGCACGAACTGTGAGATTACCGTTGCTATGGCTGCACCCTTTACGCCCATGCGGAACCAAAAGATAAATACCGGATCAAGAATTATATTCAGACCTGCTGCAATAAAAATGGATATCATGGCAACCTTTGCATTCCCCTCCGAACGAATAATGTTATTCAGGGAATAACCTGTCATGTTGAAAACGGAGCCGAGAAGGATGATACTTAAATATTCGTCAGCATAAGTGAAAGTCTCAGGCCCTACTCCGAAAAACTCAAGTAAAGGCCTTTTAACCAAAAATCCAAAAAATGTTATGAACAAAGAAACAAGAATAATAAGCACGAAAGCATTGCCCAGAACATTTTCAGCTCTTTGAAAATTCTTCTTCCCCAGGTTCAGCGACACCCTCACCCCTGCTCCCATACCGATCAGC
>JALVJU010000231.1 GCA_027034005.1 Marinilabiliaceae bacterium | reverse complement strand
CCTGTTGGCAAAAGAGAACGGCATAGCCACTCCTACAATGAACATAAAGAATGGCTGTATCAGGTCCCAGAAATGCATCCCTTCCCACTTCATGTGATGAAACTGCAACCCAATATCGTAGATAAACGTGCCTTTCAACTCCGGGGCCACGAGATGATTGAAAAGATGTGTAAACTCTGCGATAAGAAGGAACATTGTTATCCCCCTGAAAAAGTCAAGTGAAACAAGGCGTTCGCTTTTTTGACTGTTGGTGTTCATAATTTTGATTTTAGTATCTTAATTAGTCATCCGATGAATCTAACAGGTATGCAGGTATGCATCTATACTTACTATTACATTCATCGGATGACTTTCATTTTTCATTAGTTCTTACTGACACCCTCTTTGATCCACTCCTCAGTAAACCTGGCATACCTGATATTCTCCTCATCTCCCGGATGGGTGTTGTACCTTTGATATGTGTAAACCACATGTATCATCCCGTCTTTCCCCTGAATGATGGATGGGTATGAGAACTTATCCCGCTTGTTTTTATCCTCTTTCAAATCCCTGTCCAACCGCCTGGTGTACTTCCATGTTTTGCCTTCATCCTCCGAAAGTGAAACGGCAAGAGAGTAACGGCCATCTTCAACATCGTTGTATGCCAGCACCCAGTGTCCGTTAGCAAGCGTGACGATATCGGAACCCGAACCCGGATTTACTACATTGGATTTAACAACATCGCTCCATGTAAAGCCGCCGTCTTTCGACACGCTCACATAATGCCTGTTTGGCGGAGGGCCGTTATCGCGCATGTAAGCCACGATGGCCCCGTCTTTTTTCAAAGCCATTGCAGGCTGTATGTTTGAGATATTCACAAGGGGCGTACTCAACTTCCATGTCTTACCATAATCTTCGGTGATAGCCATGATCGACATCTCAAGCCCATCGGAATAAAACGGCAGGATGATCCTGTTGCCGAGTTGCAGAGGTTTATTCTTTGTCTGCCATCCCATACGCCTGAAAAAGGGATATCCCAGCAGGGTGTCTTTCCTTGTCCCGTCGGGCAACACAACGGTTCCTTTTTTCAGCATATCCTCTCCTTTGGCCTTGCCGATGACATAGTTTGCAAACTCATCGAACCTCACAAGCTGTTTCTCTGTAGCGCCGGCTTTCTTCAGTCTGTCCTTCACTCTTTCCATCTGCTCAGTGACCGAAACCACAAATTTGTCATCGGGCTGGATGCCCCGTTCCGCTTTATCGCCCGGCTTAAAGTAGATAACATCCTGCCACTCCCATTTTGGGGCGCCCGACTTCTGCATGTATTCACTGCTTACAAGATATTTTGGCAAAGAGGTTGACCACTGATTTGCTATCACTGTGTACCACACAAGCCACAACTTGCCCCTGTTGTCGATAAACAAAACAGGATTGATATCAGGGAAACCGGGAACATCGGCCATAACGAACGGCTTGCCCCACTTGCTTTCTCCCTTGTGCAGACGAGCCCCCATGATGCGGACATCATCTGCCCATCTTTCACCATGCCCCTGGAACCAGGCGGCAAGCATATCGCCGTTGGGCAATTCTACAATGGTGGAACCGTGCGTGTGTTCTTCCTGCACAGGGAAGATATTTGTTTTCAGGAATGCTTGTTGTTTTGATGTTCTTTGGGTGCAGGAGGAAAATGAAACAACAAAAATTAAAAGGACAAATAATGATACAAGCCCCACCCCTGCCCTCCCCAAATGGGGAGGGAATAAAAAACATTTATTGTAAAAGTTCGTTTTCATTGCCTTAATTTTTTATCTGTTAAAAAGGGAGCCCCACCCTGCCCGACTGCCGCGGTCAGGCGAGCCCAACCCTCCCCCAAGGGGAAGGAGTAAAAAAGATTTTAGTTAGTTCTCAGAACTACTTACTCCTACCCCATAACTCCTCCCCCATCTCGGGGGAGGCAGGGAGGGCCTGCCCGACTCCGATTATCGCGTCGCGGTCAGGCGGGGGCATTATTTAAACTTAAACGAGTACAGATCGGCATCTTTCATTACAAACCTAATCTTTACCGGTTTTCCGTTCAACTCTTTCAAGTCAGGATTATCCTTCCATGTCACTACTTTCTCTATCTCGTTCCCGATTATCTCTTTTGATTTCTCAAGCTCAAAACCTTTCACCGGTTTACCATCTAAATCCTGAATCTCAACTTTAACAAATCCTGCCGCGGATGTTGAGAAGTTTATCACCATGCTGTCGCCATTAAAAGTAACCGGTTTTGTGACCAGTTCGCCTCCTGCATAAGGTGCATTCACAGATACAAATCCATCAAGCCTTAACGAATACCTGTGCAGGTGGGCTGTTGGCTGGGCATAATCCTGATTAAGGTAGATCGACATTTCGTACGGCCCGGTCTGTATCACATTCAGGGCGGGATAATTTGACCGTGACACCCAGTTATCCAGCCCTATCCCCGGCCGGATAAAGCTCTCCATAAAAGTACGGTAATACCTGTTGCCGCCCCGTGTGCTCATCAAAACTGCATCAGAGCAATCATTAAAATATTTAGGATTTACGTTCAGCGCCTTAGCCTCTTCTTCGGTAATCACCTGCCTGTTCTTCATGAACCTTGCCGCCAGGGAAATGTAAATCTGGGGAGCACGAAAATACGGGAAAGTCTGATTTGTGTAAATCTGCTCATGAGGAGTATTACCGAATATCATCTCAACCGGTTCTGTCCAGTGTATAAAATCTTTGGATGTTGTACGGGCTACAGAACGGTATCGTTTGTCGTATTTCACCCACGTCCTGAAATAGCATACATACTGCTGCTCTGCCTCCGACCAGAAAGAGACATTCTGCGAATCAAAATCGTGAGGCCGGGAAGGAATCACTGCATTTTTCTGCAACTTGCTCCAGTGAATGCCGTCAGGTGAAATATAGGCAATCAGTCCGGTCTTTTCCAATCCTCCAAGTGCCTTGTACTTCTGTGACGGATCAACCCCGGGACGAGTGTCCTTAAAAGGTGAAAAATTGTGTGTCACAGGTGATGCATGAGCAAGAACAACATTGTTGTCTTTTGTCCTGTGAATTTTAAAAATACCAAGATCGGGCTTTACCCAGTGTATCCCATCCTTAGATTCGGCATAACATGTAACCTCATCTTTCGATCCATCCTTACTGTAATTTGATTTACCTCTGTAGTACAACCTGAAAAGATCCCCATCTTTCATGACGGTCACAAAAGCCGACACCGGACCTTCCCACGGTTTATCAAAATTCATCACATTTCCTTCGTCCACGGGGGTATGCATCTTAAGATGCACTCCATCCATAACCCCGATTATGAATGTATCCACAAACAGTTGCAGGTCCGAACCTATCTCGATCACTCCATTTGTAACCTTCTCTGTTTGTGCTGCCACAACACATGAAAAAAGAAAAAATATCAACCAAGCTTTAATCTTACTGCCCATTAGTATTATTTTTCTGATTATTAAAAAGACTAAAAGTATCTTTAACAATTTAACCATATATTACTGATAAAAAAAAATTTTTCCACATATAGTATCTCACAAAATTCAGGGACAAGCATTGCAAAATACCTGTCCCCAATTTATTCAGGCAAATACGGAATCCTAATCAAACCCCGGCTTTGCCAGTCTCTTCATCCAGCATTATTCCGCCGCAGGACTTTCATCTATCAGTTGAAGAGCTGCATTCTCGATAATCTCGGCAGTCTTCTCTCCTAAACTTGTTTTGGTGATGTAACTGTATCTTTTAAAACTATTGGTCAGTGTGATAACTGAAATAAAAAGAACTAATAATTTACGCATGATTTTAATTTTGTCAAAATGTTATTTTTTTCAATGATAGCTATTGTTACAATGTTTTAATTGGTAATAATTGATTGATACATATGATAATTTATCAAATGCTTTTGGGGAAGGAATAATTAAGGATTAAAACAAAAGTTTGGGATAAAAAATTTATGTTCTTCGACCAATTTTTATCCGGTCAAGACAAAATGAATGGTGAAAATGAAAAAACTAACGAAACAGGCCCCCCTTCCCTACTTCCTCTTTAAAGTAAAGGATAAAACAAATTAAAAATAACTTTGACAACACAACTATTGTACATATATTTGTACAGATTTACGTACTTAAACTAAAATAATGTTAACAGCAACAATTTCAGATTTTCGAAAAAACATCAAAAAATATCTTGATTCAGTAACAGAAAATTTTGAAACACTTATCATTAATCGGAGTAAGGGTTCCGGTGTTGTAGTCATGTCATTGGAAGAGTATAATTCCCTCACTGCAACACAGCACGAGTTATCGTCAAAAAAGAATGAGGCAAGACTTGAGCCTGCGATAGAAAAATTAAGGAACGGTTCCACGTTTCAAAAAGACCTGATAGAACAATGAAATATATCTTTGTCGATGAATCGTGGGAGGACTACCTGTACTGGCAAAAGACCAACCCAAAGTATGTCAGGAAAATAAATGACCTATTGAAAGACATTTCCAGGACACCTTTTTCCGGCCTTGTCAAACCCGATCCATTAAGATTCAAATACAAAGGATTATGGTCTGCAGGATCGACAGTGAACACCGGCTTATCTATGCAGTAAAGGATGATGAAATTCTGATCGCAAAATGCAGGTTTCATTATGATTGATCAATAACGATTTGCCGCCCTACCGCATAATCATATTTACCCTGACAAAATAATTCTTTAAAAAACCTTCCTCCCTACTACTGTAAATTAAATTTCAGGTCCGGAATTTTGTTGCCTTCTTTATCTGTAATCCTGAAACAGAACCCCCAGCGGCCTCCAAGATTGGTCACTTTCAACAAAATGGTTGACCGGCCTTTGGGGGGATGTACGACAAAATCCACGAAATAACAATAGGTATTAAAAAAGCAATATTATTGTACCGATTTCACAATCTACTTCTTGATGTATTTGAACCACATAAGGCAAAACAAAAGCAGAAAGCCCCTATCCATAACTAGACAAAGCCCCATGGGGGCGTAACATTGGTATCCCCGTCCACAAGGGCGGGGATAGGAATCATGAAGATCAAACGTGGTTGGCGGGATTTTTGACGCGCAGCATTCAAAAATCATGACAACCACAACACGCGACTGATTGGGGAAAAGTGGATTTTGTCGTACACCCCCTTTGGGAATTGTCACTTTTACAATATCTTCATCAAGTTTCACGAGACGTCCGGAAGGAGAATTCCAATTCCAAACCTCTTTACCGTTCAACCACACCTTAACAAAGCCGTTGCTCCCTAAGCGTAACTGCACATTCATTTTTTCCGGAGAAATAATCGTTATTTCAAAACATCCATTTGCATCGGGAGTAAAAACTTCTCTTCGTTTCTCACGGCTTCACCCGAAGATGAAAGTTGGACATCAGTTACTCCTGCTTGGCCCTTTACCTCTCAAATCCTCTGTGCCCCCGCCTGCCTGGCTGTGCAGTTCTACCTCGCTACGCAGTTAGACAGGCAGACAGGCCTGTGTTATTTCTATCTCCACTCTATCAGAGCACTGTTAAGCGCCTCTTCCACCCTCCACTGAGGCTTGTGGAAGTAGATTAATCCATGTCCGGGCAGCATGATATCCATGTCCACTTTGGCAAATCTTCTCAGCGAATCGATGTAAACAGGTTTGTTGAAATCGATACTGCCGTCCCAGCCAAAATCGCCGGCAAGCAGGGTGCCTATGATGTCACCGCTTACAACTATCCTTTTACCTTCATGATCGAAACCGTAGGCTGTACACCCCATGGTATGCCCGGGGAAATGCATGACCTTCAGTTTCACGCCAAGCAAGTCGATATCATCCCCGTCTTTCACAACTATGTCCACATCAACAGGGGTAAAAGTCTTGTGGTAAAGGTATCCGCAGCACCGGTCATCACCTTTTGAAACTGCATCGGCAGTCTCCTCAATGGCAACTATCTTCACTCCCATCTCTTTCAGTATGTGTGCTCCACCGGCATGATCGAGGTGAGGATGTGTCAGCACACAATACTTGATATCTTCTGGCAACAGGTCCCAATACCTGATATTCCTGAATATCTGATCCATGGTATCACCGCAGCCGCTGTCGAACATGATAAGGCCGTCATTTGTTTTAATGATATACGAATTGGCATCGTTCCAGAGAGCCCCCTGAAGGTCAAAGGTTACACCGTTAAGGTCACCGCTTACCTGATAAATGTTTTTTAGAATTTGCATGAGAAATAAATTTATTTAATGCCTAATTTTTTCTGTATCTGCTCAAGTGAAACACCTTTGGTCTCCGGCATCACATAGATAACCCAGAAGAGCTGGGCAACCATACAAACGGCATAGAAAGCAAATGTATATCCGCCCGATATCTCAGCTATCATGGGGAAAGTCCAAGAGATGGCTGCTGCCATGAACCAGTGTGTGAACGTTCCAAGCGCCTGGCCTTTTGCACGCACCTTGTTGGGGAAGATCTCGCTCAGGAATACCCAGATCACAGCCCCCTGCCCCACAGCATGAGAGGCAACAAAGACCAGCAGGCTTATCAGCATTACCCAGCTTCCCGTATCCGTGAACTCATTTCCGTACGAAAAGAACAACCAGGCAATGGTGCTCAGGCTCATGATGTACCCAACCGAACCAACAAGCATCAGTTTCCTGCGCCCGAAGTTATCGATGACCGACAAAGCAAGCATGGTCATCACGAGATTGATACCTCCCACAAGTACCGTCTGCAACATAGCACTCTCGGCACCTGCACCAGCCATCTTGAAAATGTGTGGCAGGTAGTACATTATGGCATTTATCCCCGAAAGCTGGTTAAACATGGCTATCAGTACAGCAAGCATGATCGGCTTAATATATTTTCTGCTGAGCAGCTTCTCTTTCTCGCCCTCCTGTTCATGCCTAAGCGATGCTTTTATCTCCTCTATCTCCTGATCGACACTGCCGTTATCGGTCCCGAAATCCTCAAGCACGGCCCTGGCCTCCTCTATCCTGTTCTTTGCCACAAGCCATCGTGGACTGTAAGGATTACGGAACAGAAGGATAAAGAACAGCGCTGCAGGTATCGCTTCAACCCCGAACATCAAGCGCCACTCCACCGGCCCGAGATGCATTTCAGTTATCACATAATTTGAGAAGAATGCGAGCAACACACCGAACACGATGTTGAACTGAGTGATGGCCACGAGGCGTCCCCGGTACTTTGCCGGCGATATCTCGGCAATGTACATTGGTGAAGCAACAGAAGCCCCTCCTACCGCAAGACCTCCTATAAACCTGAAAAACAGAAAAGAATACCAGTCCCAAGCCATGGCACTGCCCAAAGCTGAAACAAGATACAACAAAGCGATCACGTAAAGTGTCTTTTTCCGTCCGAAGATATCAGCCGGTTTACCGATCGTGATGGCACCTATGATAGTGCCGAACAAGGCACTCGCAACAGTTAGCCCGAGATAAAACGACGAGAGTTGGAAAACCTTTTGAAGCCACTCTGTGGTTCCTGAGATAACTGCCGTATCAAAACCAAAAAGCAAGCCGCCAAGTGCTGCAACGATGGTACTGTAGATGAGGTGGGAACTGTGCCCCCTCCGTTTCCCCTCATGAGGGATAGATTGGTTGTTTTTATTCATGGTTTAGGTCATTTATTTTTCGTTTGTTATTATCTGCATGGTTCCTCACCCCCTTTTGGCAACACTCGTCTTAAATTAAATCCCCGTTTCTTCCCTCCCGATGATATCGGGAGGGCCAGGGGGTGAGGAAAACTCACCCTCAGGGGGGTTTAGGGGGCTGCATTACTTCAACCTCACATGTTTTCCCGGCCTCAGTTTGTAAGGCGGGTTCTCAGAGAAATCATCATGCAACGGCTGCAACATCTTTATGTCGTCTCCTTTTTGCTTTGCCAAAGTGATGGCGAAAACCCTTATCCTTGAGTTATCCGGCAAAACGATCTTTTTAGTGTCCTTGTCAATATCTATCTCATACTTAAAAATGTATGAATACTCATAGGGAACATTAGCCGAGGGATAGGCAAAATGGATATGTGATGCAAACCATGCGATATTGTCATCCTTCACGAATGGCGGTTTCACGTTGTACACAGTGTATCCGTCAACCTCGAATTGCCTGTCGTAGTGCTGCCCCATGAAACCGTGCCATTTGGCAATGCTGATATCCACCTTCTTGTCATCAACGACAAAAGTATCGGTAAGGTCATCGTATGCAGCGGCAAGGATGTACAGTTTGTTGTAATCACCGCCGGGAAGTTCAATCTCCTGCCCTGCACACCTCACAACATTATTTTTGAAATCTTCACGGCTTCCCATTTTAAATGCAATGCCGTCACTTACTATCTCGTCAGGTATTTCTTCTGCCGGATACCCGTACAGATTACCGTGGCGAGTGGGATCGTAAGGCCTTTTGTAGAAAGTGCCGTCACTACGGTTGTCGTCATGGCTCATGGCATCCTCGTTGAAAGGAAGGTCAACCTGGAACTGCTCTGTCTCAACTTTTTTCTTAGGAGATATCTTAACGGCAAAACTGCGTATGGTGTAATGCGACAGGTCGATATTCAGCTTGTTACCTGAGCTCTTCACATCCCCTATCTTTTTTTCCTGGCCGTTGACCTCATAAACATCCTCTATCTGACCTGGAAAGGAGAGAGTGACATTTTTAAGGACTTTGCCCGAAAGTTCATTCACCCTTACAATGTAATGGTCGCTGTTCTCCGCCTTCTTCAATGCCATAAGGCCTACATTGGGAGAACTGAAGCTAAGGAATGAGAATTCCTTTCCAAGCTCTCCTTTGTGTTTAGGCACTTCATAAGCGATCAACGGTTTGTTCAGGAACTCGGCCTGTTTTTGCACCTCGCTCTTGTCCCAAGTCCCGGCATGACTGTAAAGGCCGTACTTCACATCCTGGATACCCCAGTCCTGCGATGCCTGATAAAGCCATGTCCGGCATTTATCTGCCGAAGGAGTGTAAAGAAGCGTCAACCGCAAGGTGTTGTCGTCCGGCTTATCGGAACCGTATTTGCAATCCTCAAGAACAGCCACACCGTATTCCCCCGATTTGTCGGTCAGGTCGAACCACTCTTTTGAAGGCACCTCATACTTTTTCGGATGATTGGTGTTTCGTTCAATGGTACCGACTATCAGGTTGTATGTCGCATTCTCATTTTCCGCCGTAAAAGGGAACGCCGCTTTCAGGCTCACTCCCGTCGATTCCCAATTTATCTGATTGGCAACCTCGAAACGTTTTCCCGCATCACCGGCAGCCAGGCTCACATGCTGTGTGATACTTGAGTTCTGTCCCGAGCGGGTAACTTCAAAGGCCACCCTTACAGGCCCTGACTCAACCATCTTTATACTTGCATTCTCATTCATAAAAGCGAACGGCGGCTTCTTCCTGTCATCCCAGAACATATTCCATGAAGGCTCCACTCCGGGACTCTCATGCTGAAACTCCAGACGTGCCGGACGTGACAGAAGCTCCTTTTTAAGTTTTTTATCGTAAATGGATGATATATCGCCCACATCGTTCAGGATCACCCGGTAATACTTATTTTCGATAGTGTTGGGCGTGATATTCAACCCCGAAGATACCATCTTTGACGGGGTTGAAGATTCCCTCACGTCATAAACCGCGGTACCTGTTGATGGCACTTTTGCAAGGAATATCAGTTTGACTTTGTTCCCCTTCCTTGAAATTATCTGTGACGGCACCTCTTTACCTTTAGGGTCAAACACTTTAAGATAAACCGGATTGGCTGAGTACTCCATCTCTACGGTGCAAACATCCTCCCGCTCCCTTGCAACGGGATTGTAAACCACAACAGGATGGCCTTTCACCTGAGTGTTCAGTTGTGAAGACACTTTGCCTGCAGAGCTTTTCATCACATTGGCAAAACCGTTCTGTGCAATGAACTCATCGTTCCATGCAAGGTTGTATGAACTCGGGATGGCAGTACCCGGAAGTATATCGTGCATCTGGCTTGCAAGCAGAAGTTCCCACGACCTGTTCAACTTACCAAAGGGGTATTCTTCCCCGGCCAGGTACTCTGCCATCACTGCCAGCTCTTCAGCCGATTGGGCAAGTATCTCATTCTTGCGGTTAAGACGCTTCATGTACGATTGAGAAGACTGCGAACCGGCGCTGTGCCTAGTGAGCAGAAGATCACCGGAGTAAACGGGCAACTTCTCTCTTATCTCAGGTGTGATGTCCTTGTACATCTGATCGGAAGATGTCAGCTCGACCTTGATCTTACTGTCTGGGTTGTCCAGGCTTCCTTCTGCATTCACGATATCCCTTTCACGAATACCGCCGCCCATATCCCCGTTGCCGTAGTATCTGTAACCGAAGTTAATCCCGTATTTCTCATAATCCTTTTCTATCCGTCCCACCCAGTAAGGGTCAATGTCGAGGCGGGGCAGGATATCACCGTCATAATCGGTAGCATCAAGCACGGAAACAAGGCCTTTCCCGTCCGGGCCTTTCCACATACCGATATTGAACGGCAGGGGAATTGCCGGATGCAGGCTGGGCACGGTAAGTTTTTGTGTGGAAAAACCGAGCAATCCCGTATGGTGCAAAACGGATGGCAGACTGGCAACAAAGCCGAAACAGTCGGGCAGCATGTAATCCACACTCACCCTGCCAAACTCCTTGTCGAAAAATTCGTTCCCATAAAGTACCTGCCTGATGACCGACTCGGGAGCAGATATGTTCACCTCCCCTTCATCAACGGACGAACCGGCAACGAACCAGCGGTTTCGGTCAACATAGTATTTTATCCTTTTGTACAGTTCGGGATAGTACTCCTTCATCAGCTTATACCTGCGAGTGCCTGTAAAATTAAAAACATAATGCGGATACTTCTCAAAAAGATAGTAATTTTCCGTCATGGTATTTTTCAGATACTCACTTATCGTGGTTTTGTAATCCCACTCATACTCGGAGTCGAGATGTGTGTAACCAACGGTGTAAAGGACCTTGTCCTTTGTGATATCATACCCCTTGTCATTCTCTTTAACCTGTGCAAAAACAGAAAAAGAGAACATCGCCAAAATAAAAAAAGGTCCTTTTTGCATGATCTGTTGTTTTACCTGTATATCTATATTTTTAATCCTATTCAACCCAACATTAAACCTTAAGTGATTGATAAGATCGCACCTTTTATCCTATTTTGTAAAACTGTCGGGAAAAACAAGCTCATACTCTTTCTTACCGTCTTTGTCCCGTATCCAGGTCTTGAATTTATGTTCTCCCTCTCGCAGGACTATCACTCTTCCTCCCGGCTGCGATTTCCACTCGGGGCGCGGCTTGTTGTACTTGGTAACGCGGCCGTAAGCCAGCGCTATGCCATATAGATATGCCACATAGTCGTTGTAGTGGTCGTGCCCTACGAACGTGCCCATAATGTCGCCCATTTCAAGCATAGAAACGAAGAATCCGCTGTTAACATTCGGGCTGTACTCCTTTTCGTTAACCCCGCCAATGGGAGGGTATTTTTCATTGTGGACCGCCTCGGTGTACTCACGCAGCGGGATATGAAAAAATGCAAGTGCCGGAAGTGGCTTGCCCCCGTTTGCCTTAGTGTACTCCTTGCTTTTCTTACGATACCACTCTATCTGTGAAAAACCTATCCAGCCGTAACCGTCAACTTTTGGTTTAAGCTCACTGTAGTCGCCCGAATCGATGCAGTAGAGCAAAGCCTCAACGTTCTTGTTTTTACCGTACACAGGCAATACAAAATTGGAATTTCCGTCCGGCAACCCGGCATCGTGATTGATACAATTGGGAAGCTTCTCCACAAACTCCTCTATCGCCCTTCTGCTTACACTACTCTCCGAATCATGATTCCCGTAAACAACAGCCCATGGCACCTTTCCTTTTTTGAACATCTCAGCCAATCGCTCATACCCCTTCCACGGAGAGCCGTCAGTGACAATGTCGCCCGTCAGGATAACAAGATCCGGCTTCTCGATACCCATAACAGTCTTCATGAAATCAAAATCCTCAAGGTTCTGATCTTTGCCCATGTTGATGTGAGTATCGGTAAACTGAACGATCTTGAACTCCCCATTTTTGTTGAACTGCAGTTCATACTTCTGAGCAAACGACGACAGGGAAAATGCTGCTGCAAACAGTAAAACGACCAGTCTTTTCATAACTCTATTTTTTCTTGTAAACTTTCACATAATCAATTTTAAAGGTATCGGGCAGTTCGCTCAGGCCCATATCTTCTTTTGAACACGGCTCGTAGCTCAAAATGATGTTCTCCTCTATGTGCGAGATGGCCTGCTTAAGTTCATAATATTTCAGGCCGTCGATAAAAAAGGCATACTTCTCCGGGGTCCATTCGAGTGCAAAAGTATGAAACCCCTCGCCTATCCCGTCAACTTTGCTTAAAAACGCACCCGAAGATTTCTGGTTCGGACCGTAAGCCCAGTGCAGGCAGTGCGACACAAAATCACCACCCTGGCCTTTAAAGTATTCAAAAATATCGATCTCTGTACCATATTTGCCCGGATCCTCTCCCTGCGATATCTTAGGTGACTGAAGCCAGAAGGCAGCCCACGGCCCCTTTGTTTTTGGAAGTTGGGCACGGCATTCAAAGTACCCGTATTTAAACCCTTTTATACCTTCGGTACTGACGGCGCCTATCTTCACAGTGTCATTATCAAGATAAACACGGATGTTCAGCATACCGTCCTTTACCTCTACGGCATCCGGTGTGCCAAACCCGCCACGACGGTCACCGAGTGCCCGGTTTTTCCACTTTTCAGGGTCAAGCTTGTCACCGTTAAAATCATCTTCCCAGTAAAGTTTATATCCCTCTTTGGCAGGATCGAACGGCACATCGGAAAGCGGCTTAAAAAGTTCTGTCTCTTTTTTATCGGTAGTCAAAATAACAGGCAAACGCCACAATCCGCCGCTGTTGCCCCAGTCATTGACCCTGATAGCGATCATGTTCTCTTTGCCGTAGTTAAGGAAACCTGTCACATCGGCAAAAGAGGGCTTACCTGCATAAGAGTACTGAGATGCGCCATAGGAGCTGACCTTTTTCCCGTTTACATAAAGATCGTAAGCATCGTTCACCCCGCCGAACTTTATCCATACCTTTTTATCTTTCCACTCTGATGGTACTTTAACAGCTTTTCTGTACCAGGCATATCCGTCGAGGTCAGGGTATCCCTGATCTTCCCACCTAAGCCCGGCATCAATGGTTTTCCAGGCAGAGTCGTCATATCCGGAGGAAAACCACTTTTCGTTCATGCCGGCATTCTCCTTGTCAGGCATAAATTTCCAGTTTTTAATTAAGTCAATGGCTTCAGGTGCCTTTTGCGACTGACAACCGTAAAGAACGATAAATGCGACCATTATGGCCAGAAATCTTGTTTTCATAATCATATTTTATTACGCTTTTATTCTAATCCTCTGATACGGAATAATTCATACCGGGGACTTAAAAAATTCATTTATGTAAATAACGGAATATATTTTATAAATGATTACTTAATATTTAACGATAACTAACAAATAATTAATTTACTTCCTTTCAATCAGCAGTTCTTCCTTTTCGGGCAGTTTCGGGAATGTTGCATGCAGCTCTGTCTGGTACCAGTAGGCCACAGAAGATAGGTCGTCCTGCAGCGGCAGGTAACCCTTCTTTCGCCATCCGAGATTCTATATGGTGATCCGAAGGTCTTTATCAAACCTGACAGGACCGGTGATGTGCCAGCGGTACTCTCCAAAGATGCCTTCAAAACCAACGATGTGCGGATCATCAACGACATAAGATCTAGTGTACAGACCGCTGAACGAAGTGTAGTAAGTTTTCCCGTCAACCTCACGGTCGTTGTAGCCGTATGAGCCGCAGAAGTGATCTTATTCCATGATGCCTTCCTTTCAATATTCAAAGGTTGTTCGCACCAAAGAATCTCCTCATTCTACATTGCGAACTTTACAACATTCAAACTTTTAACTTTCTCCAATATCACCCGAAAGTTTTTCAACACCTATTAAAAATGGCTTTGTATCCCAGTAAATACGTTAGAAAGAACAAAATTAACCGGAAAATAAGTCTTTTTCAAAAACAATTTCTTTTTGCTTGACCAAGGTCACTTTTCTTACGCCTTCTCTGACATTGTTGCATACATAATCCAAAGATAAATAATGATAGAGGCAGAACCTTATTTTTTCTGACAAATTTGAGAATGCTAC
>JALVJU010000230.1 GCA_027034005.1 Marinilabiliaceae bacterium | reverse complement strand
GACCTGAAAAAATACCGTGACGAACTTGCCATGCAGGGAGTTGACCGTATGACTGATGTCGGCCGTATGGGGCTTCTGCCTGCCGATACGCCACATGAGGGCAGGTACGACCTTTCTCGCCTCGTTAAATTTGTTAGTACAGACCGTTAAAGCACAAAATAATTATGAAAAACAGACTGGCCCTGGTAACGGGAGCTTCAAGCGGGATAGGGAAGGCTTATGCCGAATATCTCGCTTCACTTGGTTATGACCTTCTGATAGTTGCCCGAAGGGAGAACCTGCTGTCTGAGTTGGCAGGGAACATCACGGAGAAACATCCCGGTGTAAATGTTGATATTCTGCCTGCCGACCTGTCGGGCCATGAAGGGGTGATGAAAGTTAAGGACAAGCTAAGTTCAGGCACAATGCCTGATGTTCTGGTCAATGCGGCAGGGTTTGGCACAAGGGGCTTTCTGCATGAAATTGACCCGGAATTGCTGGAAGGGCAGGTTTACCTGATGACAGTGGCTGCGGCAGTGCTGACAAGAATTGTATTGCCGGCAATGATAGAACGAAAAGAAGGAGTTATCATCCATGTGTCGTCCGTGGCTGCATTTATCAGTACTGCGCAATATCCGGTTTACTCTGCTGTGAAGGTGTTCCTGAATTCCTTTGTTACCGGCCTGCGGGACGAACTGGCAGCAACGGACATAAAAGTGCAGTCTGTCTGCCCGGGGCTCACGAGAACGGGCTTTATGTACACAGATCAATACAAGGAGTTTGATTACTCTTTTGTGCCTGATAAGTACTGGATGGACCCCGAAGAGGTTGTTGAAGAATCATGGAAGCGGCTGACAAAAAACTACAAACCTGTTGTCGTAACCGGCCGTTCAAACAGATTTTTCGTGAAAATGCTCAGTTCGCCGTTCATCGGTCCCATGTTTAAACGCCGTATTAGCAGGAGGACAAGAAAGAGGATCAAGAAAGGGCTGCCGGTGAATTTTTAAGTGGGCAGTTTCATCTGATGAATTATTGTAAGAAAGAAAAACCGGGGGCTTCGCTCACAGCGAAACCCCCGGCGATTTTTGTTATGGGTACATCAGATGACTATCAAAATTGAATTTTTTAGAAATCAAAGTAGTAAGCCGGGGTATAGGTGTATTTGTCTTTCTTCGATATGTTTATCACTAACTGTATCATCGGGATGCCTGCCCATAGCCACTCTTTGGTGTTGTTTTCCACTCCCACGAAGTAACTGAAGTTCAGGATGTGTTTTTCGTCAAAGACATATGACACACCCGGGCCTACCCTGATGTACTGAAATCCGTTCCATGAGGGCCACCAGCGATAGATGAACCCGGCCACAAGTGTTGTTATCACTTTATTGGGCACGGCATGGTAATTCAGGAACACTACCTCCCGCATTGCGTTACCTACATCTCCTTCTGTGGGAAGGTCCAGCTGCCATTTAACCTGGTTTACGAATTGAAATGTAGGGTTAAGTTTTTTGTAGAGTATTCCCAGTCCCGGACGGAATTCCAATTTTGTTGGTTTTATCGTAAACCTGAAATCCGGCACTATTTCGAACTTCTCTGAGATCAGGTGGTTTGAGACAAATTCCAGGTACCAGTTGTCAAGTTTCTGAAAATTGTTTTCCAGGCGCGTCTGAAGTTCGCCTGAGAATTTCCATTTATTTTTTCCCCACGATACTTTATTGCCAAGGTACATCTGGTTGTCCCAGCCGGGAGGTTCTTCGTCCTGGGCCGATATAACAAAGGAAGGTGCAAAAAAAAGTGTCAATAAAAATATGATGGTATGTTTTTTCATGTTCTTAATGAATTAATTGTTGCAACATAATTTCTTGAAAATGATCAAAAGAAACGGTTAATCGGGATAAATTACGGACCAGTCTTTTTTCATGTCAACCACAAGCCAGCCGTTTTTCACTGCTTCATCAAGGCCTTCATTCAGCTTGCCTATTCTCGATTCCCTGTCGTAAGCCCATTCGCGTTTGCTGTCTGTGTGGCGGATGTAAGCAGGCAGGCTTTTGTAGTTGTTCGACGCGCACCACTCAAGCATCTGCAGGTCGCCGTCGGAGTTGCCGAATGCAACAACAGGTTTCTTGCCAATAAACCGGTGTATGTTCTTTGCCTTTTCAGGGCCGTCATTAACAATTAGTATCTGCGGCTCTTTTATCAGGACAGGCTTGCCGTTTCTTTTTTCATACTTCAGCAAGGAGTAACTGCCGATTATGTTTTCGGGTTCAATGCCGTAAACATCTGTGGCCCACACGCGCATAAAATCAATGCCGCCTCCAGAAACAATGTAAACCTTAAACTGATTCTCCTTCAGGTATGATATGAGTTCGAGCATGGGTTTAAAGGTCATTTTGTTGAATGGTTTGCCGGTGATGGGATGCTTTGCATACTTCATCCATTTTTTAACTATCGTTTCAAATTCATCAGTTGTGACACCGGACTGGGCAATGGCCATCAGTTTTGCCAAACCCTTTGAGCCGTATTTCTCCCGGAGTTTTTTCAGATCATGTTTTACAGCTGTTTGTATCAGTTTATCTTTTTTCCATTCGGGATGTTTTTTTTCAAGTTGTTTTATCCTGTACATTATAAATTCTACCTGAAAATATGTTGGTTGTTCCGACCACAATGTGCCGTCGTTGTCGAAAACGGCTATCCTGTCTTCAGGCGGGATAAAGTCATTGCCTTTCGTTGTTACGGTGTTTACATAGTCAATTATACGCTGTCTTGTTTTAGTGTTATTCCACGAGGGCAGTATTCGGACCTCTTCGCGGGTTATAACTTTTTCTGTCGATGTACTTTGCTTATTGCCCTTTCCTGTCTCTTTACAAGCTGAAAATGACAGGGAAATAATGAGCAACGTGAGAAAGGAAAAACGGTAAATTTTCATGTCAGAGATGTTTTTAAGGGTACTCTTAAGATGTAAACCATTGTCAAGTATAATATTAATGTTTTTTTATCAAAAAAATAAATTTTACAGCTGTTTTTGTAACGTTAAAGCAACAAGAAAGGAGTTTCTCAAAATAATTTTCCGGCATAAAAAAAGCCGTACCGGAAATTACCGGTGCGGCTTTAACGGTAATTATCTGAACTTAACTTTCAGCTACCTTTGAAGGTTCCGAAGTTGAGTTGTCATCTTTTTTCAATCCGAAGAATGCAGCATACAGTGCCGGCAACACAATGATAGTAAGCAGCGTTGCCACAAAAAGGCCTCCCATAATGGAAACAGCCATTCCGCCGAACATCGGGTCGGGCAACAGAGGTGCCATACCAAGAATAGTTGTTCCGGCGGCCATGGCAACAGGTATGGCCCTTGAACGTGTAGCTATCACAATGGCTTCATACCTTGTTTTGCCGTTCTCGTCCATCTCGGCATTTGCCTGGTCGAGCAGTACAATTGCATTCTTTATGACCATCCCTACAAGTCCCAGTATACCGAGAACTGCAAAGAAGCCGTAAAACAGGCCTGATGCCAGGAAGGCAAATGTAATACCTATGATAACCAAAGGTACCATTACCAGGATTAGTGTTACCGATCTCCATTCACGGTAAAGCACCATCAGGATAGTGATGATCAGAAGTATTGCAATCGGCACTTTACTGCCAATGGCTTCTGATGTCATTTGCTGGGTGAAGTAAATGCCGTCCCACCATAGTTTATACCCTTCGGGAAGCGGTATGGCTTCTATCTTTGGCACCAACCTTGCTTCCAGTTCTGTGTTTCCTATGCCCGGTACCGGGTCACACTGGGCAGCAATGTCGAGCTGGCGGTTGAATTTGTGTATGTAAAAATTTTCGAACTGTATCGGGATACTGTCGGTTACCTGTTCCAGCGGGATTATTTCACCCTGGGCATTCAGTATCGGCAGGCTTCCTATCTCGCCATAGTTGTAGTAATCCCGGTTTTCGGCCTTCAGCAGGATCGGCATTACCCAGTCCCCCTGGCGGAACTGCCCTATGTTCTGTCCGTCACCGATACGCTGCATAGCCCTTGCCATATCAGTACGGGTGATATTGGCTATGCGTCCCTTGTTTTGCGAATACACCGGTGTCAGCATCGGAGTTTTAACGCCCCAGCTGTCACGAATGTTGATCGCAAGCGGATCTTCACGCATTATCGCTTTGGCTTTTTCTGCCAGCTGTCTTAAAACGACAGGATCAGGGCCGTCAAATTTTGCTTCTATGATAGCATCAGGCGAAGGTGCAACCTTAAATTTGTATGCAATGGCCAGTGCATCAGGGAAGTTCTCGTCAAGATAATCCTTGAATTTAGCCATCAGGGAGTCGGCCGCCTTGTAGTCCGTTGTTTCTATCAAGAGGTTGGCAAGGTTAGGACGCGGGCTCCAAGATACTGATGCAAGGTAATATCTCAACGGTGATGCTCCGAGGGTAACTGATACCTGCTTGACGTCATCGCGTTTGAGCAGGTACTCTTCCATCTTTTTCACATCTTTTTCCACATCTCGGATGTCAGCTCCCTCAGGAAGGAAGTAGTCGATCTTGAACATCGGTTTGTTAATGGCAGGGAAGAAATCCTGCTTAACATACTTGAACAGCCAGATGCTGAGGATGAACAGCCCCATAACACTTGCTATGGTTAGATATTTCTTGGCAATGATAGTTTCGATGAACTTAGTTAATTTATGGTAGAACGGGGTGTCATAAGGATCTTTGTTTTCTCCGTCTCCTTTACTTTCCTTAAGTATGAAATCACCGAATGTTGTTGTTTGTATGAGTGCGAATATCCAGCTTAGGGTAAGTGCTATTGCCAGCACGGCAAACAACGGTTTGATGATCTCGGCAGTGTTACTTGGCGCCAGATACAGCGGCAGGAACGACAATGTTGCTATCACTGTGGCAGCAAGCAATCCCCATTGCGGTTTGGTAGCCCCCTCCTCCAGGGCCTTCGCTCGTTTCATTCCTGCTGCTATCTTCATTTGAGCATTGTCGGTTACCACAATGGCATTGTCAACAAGCATACCCATTGCAATGATGATAGCGGCAAGGGATGTACG
>JALVJU010000229.1 GCA_027034005.1 Marinilabiliaceae bacterium | reverse complement strand
CTGTCCATCCTGTTTCCGGGTTAGGTTTGTACCTGTGCCACATTCCGGGCTTTAAGATGAACAGACTGCCTTTTTTTACGGGATAGGCCTTCTTTTTAGTTTCAAAAATTCCTTTCCCTTCAGTGATATAATTTATCTGATATTCCTGAAGTTTACGTCCCCTGCTCCATGTGAAGAAGTGATCGGTAGGGTGAGCAGGGTTTGGGTATGGCTCTCCGGGTAGTACCTTCTTCCTGCCTGCCACGGTAAGGTAAAGGCCCCACTCTTCGTCGAATTCGTTTATGTTAAGGTATCTGAAGAAGTCTTTCATGCTTATGGGCAGAGGAGATTATGTTTTTTATTTTATGCGTTCACTGTTTGATCAATTTCACTATTTGTGCACCCAGCAGGTCGTAACCGTCGTTGTTGGGATGCAGGCCATCCACAAAAAGGTTTTCTTTGATCTTGCCGTCGTCACGGAGCAGGACACCGCCGATGTCGGCATAATCAATTTGCTCCAGTTCCGCCATTTGAGCCAGTTTTAGGTTTAGTTCAGCAACCCGTTTCTCTCTGCCTTTGCCGGGATAGATGCCAAGCAGCAGGATCTTTGCATCCGGTTGTCTTGTTTTCATGGCATCTATCAGGAACCTTATCCCTTCAGCTATCTTTTCGTCGGAATCGTGAATGTTGATGTTGTTTGTGCCTATCATCAGGATAATCTGTTTGGCCTTGTACCCGTCCAGCTCGTCATGATAAACGCGCCACAGCACGTTCTCTACCCTGTCCCAGCCAAAACCGAAATTGCGGATGTTCATCTTCCCAAAATATTTCTCCCAAGACTTCTCTCCGTTTTGCCTTTCAGCAACGGGCTCGCCGCCCCAGAAGTGAGTGATGGAGTTTCCGAAGAAACAAACATCAGGAGCTTTTTTGCTGTTCATTTCGAGAAGTTCCTGATGACGGTCGTTCCAGTTGTAGGTATTTGCATCCCTGTTTTGTGGCACCGGGATTTCAGTCGAGATATCGCCGACAGGTTCATTCAATATCTCACGCAATGTTTTTTCATAGGCATTTGCATAACCTTCCATTCCGTAATCCGATGGATGTGTGCCATCGACAAAACTGTCGTAGTACAATCCAATGTCGTTGTGGGTAAGCAGGAACAGTCCGTTGACCCCTGAGGCCTTCAGGTCGGCAAAAGCCCTGTGCGATACTTCGTTCAGGTCAGGATGAATGCTTGCATGGTCCACCAGAAGTATCGGTACATCAGGCCGTTTCTCTTTCAGTTGTTTTACCGATTGTGTTATCCTGTTGTAAACCTCTTTTGCCGTATATTTTTTACCGAGAACGAGGTTTGGAAGGCAGTCGAGGACATATACTTTGGCATCGATCTGTGCCATCAGGTCTATCATCTCAGGTTCCAGCCTGCCGTTACCCGAAAAACCAATGTTTATCAAAGGCCTGTCCATCTTTCTCTCCAGCAGTGCTGTCCAAGCCATTCCGGGACGTGAAGCACATGCACCTTGTGCAATGGATGTTCCGTAAACAACAATGGGCTTCTCTTTTCTTTTTTTTAGGGGCACAAAAGCAGAATTCTCTTCATGCCCTATCTCCAGCCATTCTACCG
>JALVJU010000228.1 GCA_027034005.1 Marinilabiliaceae bacterium | reverse complement strand
GGGATTGTTTTGTAATTAACATTTTTTTAGAAAAAAAGTATTTATGCCCGGTTGTCATGATTTTTGAATGCTGTGCGTCAAAAATCCCGCCAACCACGTTTGAATTTCTTGATTTCCTATCCCTGCCCTTACGGACAGGGTTACCATTGTTACGCCCCGAATGGAGCTTAGTTTAGTTATGGATAGGGATCTTTTGCTTTGCCTTATGTGATTCAAATACATCAAGTAGCAGTTTGTAAAATTGGAACAATGAATAATGTTGATGTTTTTATACCACATTTTTATTTCGTGGGTTTTGTCATACACCCTTTTGTAAGTGCCGTAGGCACGATATTTATTTCTTTTGTAAATTTTCATCGAAAAACAGTGAAAAAGTACGTTCTTTGAAAACCGGATCAGTTTTAACAAGAACAAGAGAAATATTTACAGTGAACATGAACCGTTCCATACTTAAACTGGCACTGCCCAATATCCTCACAAACCTGACAGTTCCCCTGCTGGGTATGGTCGATATGCACCTTATGGGATATCTCGATTCTGCAGTGTACATGGGAGCGATAGCTTTGGGTGGTGTGATCTTTAATCTTGTTTACTGGGGATTTGCTTTTTTAAGGATGAGTATCAGCGGTATCGCTGCACAGGCATACGGGAAAAAAGACACTTTCGATATGGCCAACACTCTTTTCCGCGGTTTGCTGATAGCCTTAAGCGGAGCATTACTGCTCCTGTTGCTGCAAACAGGAATAGAAAAGCTCAGCTTCATGATACTTGACGGGTCGCAGGAAGTGAAAGACCTGGCACGCGATTATTTCTATATACGTATATGGGCAGCACCGGCAGCTATCTCTTTAATGGTGTTTTACGGCTGGTTTCTCGGGATGCAGAATGCCATTTATCCCATGATAATCGCAGTAACGGTGAACATTGTCAACATACTGTTTTCGGTTCTTTTTGTACGTGTATTGGGCATGAAGGTTGATGGTGTCGCTTTGGGGTCAATGATATCACAATATTTCGGCCTTGTTCTTGCGGTCTTTTTCTTCCTTAAGAAGTACAGGTATATCCTGAAACGGTTTAATTTTTCTTCGATAGTAGATGGAAGAGGCATAAAGAATTTCCTGAATGTAAGTAGTGATATTTTCATCCGCACTGCATGCATAATTCTTGTTTTCACGTATTTCACTTCCGAGTCTGCAGGCTTTAACGATATCATACTTGCAGCCAACAGTGCGTTGCTGCAGTTTCTGTTCCTTTTCTCATATTTCCTCGACGGCTTTGCCTATGCAGCAGAAGCACTTGTTGGCAAGTTCTACGGTGCCAGGGACGGAGCCAATCTCAAAAAAGTCATTCGCCTGCTGTTGCTTTGGGGGCTTGGGTTCGGCATTCTATTCTCGGCCGCATATAACTTTTTCGGAGACGAACTCCTGGTGTTTTTCACAAAACATGAGAACGTGCTGCAGGAAGGACAAAAATATCTGCCCTGGCTGATTTCACTTCCCTTGATCAGCTATGCTTCATACATCTACGATGGGATTTTTATCGGCACGACAGCATCTAAGCTCATGAAATACACTATGCTTGCGCCCACGATCATATTTTTCATATCAT
>JALVJU010000227.1 GCA_027034005.1 Marinilabiliaceae bacterium | reverse complement strand
ATCTTCTGCTTATCTTCGTTTGAGAGGTTCCCCGTATCAGCAATTTCAAAGGTTTCGGCAAGATCATCAAAATGTTCATCCTGCAAAAGAATGATGTCCTCCTTGTCATGTGTATCGTATGATATATCGTCAAGATCCTCCATCAGGATAAGTTCACCATCCGAATCGACGGTGTAGTCTTCCTGAAGTTCATTCATCTCATCTCTGATCAGCTTCTCAACAGACACCCTTTGTCCCGAATGTTTCTCTTTAATCTCGTCAAGCAGCTCCCTTGAAACTGCCAGCATTTTCACCTTAAGGCTCCTCTCATCGATAAGTGAATCATGGAACTCCTCAAATATCCTCAAATAAACATCATCAATAATTTCATCAGCAGTATAGGTATCCCTTGGTATCTCACCTGTAACCTCCCACTGACGCAGTTTATGTTGCACCAGTTTTTTAAGTTCCGGCAAGAACTCTTTTAATATTTTATTAAACTCATCTTTATTTTCTGATTCCTTGTGAGTCTTCAATCTGTTTAAATCTATTGAGTCTGTCATTTTTTCACCCTCCATGCTTTAGTTAACGTTAAAAATATTCCGTTTTAGAAGGACAAAAAATGTACCAACGAAAAAAGTTGAACGTTTAAAAGTGGAAAGCAGGAAAGCAATGGGTGTACGGCAAAGTCCTCGAAATAAAAAAGGGAGAACAAATTGATGATTTGCTGATTCGTTTATCTGTAACGCCTTTTACCATAGACATATCTGTTACCACAAATCATATGCACCCTATGGAATCGAAACTATACAAAAAATCCCCAAAGGGGCGAAACAATGGTAGCCCCGTCCGCAAGGGCGGGGATAGGGATAACGAAAATCAAACGTGGTTGGCGGGATTTTTGACGCGCAGCATTCAAAAATCATGACAACCGCAACACGCGACTGATTGCGGGAAAAGAAAGATTTAAAGTTGTAACTGAAAATTATGGGGTACGTATTTGCCTGCCTAACTGCGTAGCCAGGCACAGATATGACGGCACAACCAGTTAGTCTAATTTTATTGATATTTTGGCATCTTAGTTGGCAGAGATATCTTTTCTGGTGAAGACCGGGATGGGGAGGGTATTTTGCTGCATCCAGGAACAGAAAATATGTTTCTTTTAACGTTAGATTGTCCTTCTTTGACAGATTGAATCAAAGCTTTTGAAGTTCTTAGATTTTTTCAGATCAACAAATCATCAATTTATTGCGCCATTTTTATTTGGTGTATTTGGTCATACACCATGGAAAAGCACCAACAGCAACAATATAATTCATTTGACATTAGTGATAAGATCTAAAATTTGAAGCTATAACTTACTGATGGCAAAAAGGGAAACAATGTCTGTTTATAAAAAGTCAATCTTCCGGTACCGTTAAAACCGTTATCATATTCGGAGTAATAATAATACGGATTTTTACGGTTGTATAGATTAATAATACTAAAATTCCATTCGCTTTCGCCCCATTTGGGATATAGTTTATAAGTAACACCTACATCGAGCCGGTGATACGGTTCTCCTCTAACGCCATTGCGATCTCCATAGATAAGGATTACTTCACCCTCCATATCGTAGTATTGACCAATTGGCACAGAAATAGGAGTCCCTGAACCATAAACCCATATTGCACTTGCTTCTACTCTTCTATTAAAACTATGCGAAATGTATGATTTAAACTCGAAAGGCCTATCATATTTATATGGAAAATAATTCCCATTATTTATCTCCTCAAATCTTCGTACCGATTTCGCAAAAGCAGCACCGATCCAACCGGTTGTTTTTCCCGAAGGTTTGCGAAATAAGATCTCTACACCTTTGCTTTTGCCCTCACCGTCGGCACAAATTGTATTTTCCCAATCCATGTATGATGATGTATAACTTACACCATTTTTTAATATGACCAGATTACTTAATTGTTTTAAATAAAGGTCAACACTTATCCGAATATCTTTAAGGCCAGGAAAAAATGACATCCCCACAGAGTATTGATTTGATTTCTCCGGCGGGGCAATTGACAGGACAGGAACACGATATTCGACAGGAACCCCTGCCCCCTGCCTGGTCAATAGATGAAAGGATTGGTGCATAACATCATAAGCTGCGTTTATTTTTATTTTTTCACCTATTTCTTTTGTGACCATTAATCTTGGCTCCGGTAGAAAATAGGTACTTCTGCCTGATAGCAAAAATGTTGTCCGTATTCCTCCGGTTATATCAAATCCGGACACATTAAACACATCTGTTTGTAAATAAATATTGTGTTCTCCCGCTTTGCTTTTAGGATAACTAAAATCTCTTATCTCTGAACCGTAATTAGTTCCTGACACCTTCGACTCCCCAGGTACATAATTATGATAGGTAAACTTGTAGCCTGCCGATAATTGTATCTTTCCCGACAGAAAGTAGTCAAAGTTTGTTTTTACAAAATAATCTGAAATGCCGGATTGAAATTCGTTGTTGTAAATTTGAGCCTCATCATCAATGTATTGTTTGGAATAGATTAATTCCTTGTATTTATAGGTAGTGTTTCCTATTGCCAAATTACTGTACAATTTTGATGATAATATCTTATTGTACCTTAATGATCCGGCAATATTTCCCCACGATACGGTTTGTTTATTACTATTTCCTTCTGTTTTATCACCCAAGCCCACATTGTCCCTGCCATTATAAAAACTAAAGTAGATCCTGTCTTTGGGCGAAAGGATATAATTAAACTTTAAGTTGGCATCGTAAAAACTAAAATCAACATCTAAATCGTACAACCATTTGAAAAATGGGATGGTGTTCTTTCTAAACGAGGCCAGAAATGAAGATTTATTTTTAACTACAGGCCCATCTATGCCTATCTTTGATGATATCAACCCAATTGTCCCATAAACATCAAAAGAGTTTAAATTACCATCATTTGTACGGACATCGACAACTGATGAAAGGCGATCTCCAAACTTAAGCGGAAAGCCACTTTTGTAAAAATCGATCGATTTAATAATATCAGCATTAAAAGTTGATAAAAACCCACCCAAATGGTTCACATAATAGAGCGGCATGTCATCTATCAAAAAAAGATTTTGGTCGTTACTTCCTCCGCGCACATTCATTGATGCATCACCATCTCCGGCAATTGCCACACCCGGGACTAATTGTAAAAAAGTCATCAAATCGGTTTCTCCCGAAAATGCCGGCATGCTTTTTAAGGTTTGCGGTATAAATTTACTGTGCCCGTTTTTTGTACTATTCGCAAAAACATAATTATCCTGCACAACCACCTCATCAATCTCAAACTCTTGTGGTTGAAGCCGAATTGTAATGCTGTCCGATTTTTCAACCTGTATTTCTAATTGTTTGTAACCTAAATACGAAACAACAAGGTTTACGAGGGTGTCGATTTCAGGAACTTTCAGTGAGAAATAGCCATACGCATTGGTTGTTGTTGCATATCGTGTCGCTTTTTCAATAATAGCAGCACCAATTAAGGTTTCTCCCGTTGACTTATCGTAAACAGTCCCGGAGATTTGTTTTTGTGAGAATGTATTACTTGCAACAAAAAGAAACAGCAATAAAAAACTGTACTTCATCCCTATTCTCTTTTGTAATTGAATTTAATAGAATCGCAAGTATATGATGCAAAGATCCCGACCCCGTTTTCAATATTTGTATAAACATTTACCGGTTCCCCAACACCGTACAATGGGTCACCTTTTCGCGAGTTTAACTGTTTGAATCGGCTAACATGGTATTGAAAGTAATTATATGAAACTGTTTTCAGATATATTGTTATCGAATGGGAATATAGACAGGTGGTTTCTTCTCCTGTGTCCAGGTCTGCACTAATAACATGAGGAATGGAATAGGAAAAGCTAACCTTAAATGTTTCATTTGTGTTTTCTTTTCTAAAATACAAAGCAATAAGTTCCGGAGGCACAAATTGCAATATTGATGGATAATAATCCTCTCTTGTTATCAAATAATCGTCTGAAGATAATGCCTCCCTGCCCGGGCGCAGCATTGTGGGATCCATAGGAAAACCATAAAAATCCACAGTATCGGTAATTGTAGAAATTGTAGTAATTTCGTAGTATGAATATTTTTGGAATCGCGATGGGGAAATTTCAAGTGTCACTAACGCCCCCCAATCATTGTCTTCTTGAGCTGTTTCGAAATTTATTACGGCAGATTGTATGTGAGATTTATAAGGAACTGTATCTATTGCTGAAATAACTGTTTCCCCTAATTCGGGATATTCTGCCCGTACCTGATACACGCTGCCTTCAACAGGCCTTGTGTTAGCAATATAAGTTTTTTTATACTCCGGACTATGTTCGAGCGGATAACGCTCCCCAAGTGTTAAGTCTTTAACTACAGGGTTTAATACTACATTTTCCGTGTTGCTATCTTCTTTATAAAAAGCAGGCTCTGTTGAGTTAAATTTTATGATAAAAGTTGAATCAGGCGAAAAATATGATAAAATAACCGGAGTGTTTTTATGATTGTTATCGACACCTATAACTTTATTGTCAATTTCTATTTCATCAGCACACGAAAAAAGAACTGATGTGCAAATTATAAATAAATATAGATTTGTTTTTCTCATATTGTATATAAAGAAATGCCACATTAGGCATAACGCCCAATGTGGCTATTTATTATTCTGATTAGTAAGCGTAGCTTACTGGGGTGAAATACTTAGGATTGTCATAATACATTGCAATTTCCAAACGATATTTTTTCATATTGTTAAGTGGGTGGTAAAGTACCATTGGACTGTCAGCAGCATCAAATCCCCACGTATATCTCCAGCCACCATCTGAATGCCATCCGGCTATCCAACTATTGGTATATGCCCACTTGTAGTACAATTCATCATTATAAGTATCGTCAGGATAATAGAGAACTTTTCCATTGTAATATTTGTGCCTTTTCCTTTTCTTAAACTTATAAAATGAATAGTAGGTAGTTGGGGGATAAGGATAGCTTTTCAAATTTCTTTTTGTAATTTCCAAACTATATTCTGCATCCACAGATTGAA
>JALVJU010000226.1 GCA_027034005.1 Marinilabiliaceae bacterium | reverse complement strand
ATCTTTTTGCCTCCATGTTTTGCGATCACTCCTTTGCCGGCAACGGCTTCGAAGTCATCGAGAGTAATCAGGGCAATGTCCTTTTCTTTGGCGCCTTTCACTATGGCTTCTGCAATGGGGTGCTCACTGTTGGCATCAACCGAAGCCGTCAGTTGAAGCACCTTTTCATCGCTTAAAGTACCAAGAGATCTGTAGTTGTTTAGCGAGGGCTTGCCTTCGGTTAGTGTTCCTGTTTTATCAACTATTATCATGTTCACCTTGTCCATCTCTTCAATGGCACGGGCATCCTTAACAAGAACACCGGACTGTGCTGCCCTTCCCGTACCAACCATGATTGACATAGGCGTTGCAAGGCCGAGGGCACAGGGACAGGCGATTATCAGGACAGAAACGGCATTTACAAATGCATAGACAAAAGCGGGCTCAGGCCCCCAGATTGCCCAAACTGCGAATGTTATGAGCGATATTGAGATAACTATCTGAACAAAGTATTTTGCAACAACATCGGCGAGCTTCTGTATCGGCGCCCTGGAACGGCTTGCCTCATTCACCATCTCGATGATCTGTGCAAGCAATGTGTCAGAACCTACCTTCTCGGCTTTCATCACGAAAGATGTTTTGCCGTTGATAGTTCCGCCGGTAACTTTGTCCTTAACCGATTTTTCGGCAGGGACAGGCTCTCCGGTTATCATGCTCTCGTCGATTATTGCGCTGCCTTCCGTAATGCTGCCGTCAACAGGTACTTTTTCGCCAGGTCTTACCCTTAACAGGTCGCCTGCTTTCACTTCTTCCAAAGGTACCTCGATCTCTTCACCGTTCAGGATAACCCGGGCCACAGGAGGCACTAAGTTAAACAATGCCTTGATGGCTGAGTTGGTTTTGCTGTGAGCTTTAAGTTCAAGAACCTGACCAAGCAAAACAAGGGTCAGTATCACTGCTGCCGCTTCGAAATAGAGATGTACGTTCCCCTGTTCATCGAAAAATTGTTTCGGGAACACTCCGGGGAATATCAAGGCAAACACGCTGAAAAGATATGCGGCTCCCACGCCAATGGATATCAGTGCCCACATATTTGGTGAGCGCCTGATAACAGAAGCATATCCGCGTTTAAAGAAGTCCCAGCTGGAGTAGAACACTACCGGTGTTGCCAGGATAAACTGAACCCAGTTCCATACTTTTCTAGGAGCAACGGCATCAAAATCGATGAAACTGATATAATCTGACATTGAGATCAGGAATACCGGAAGAGAAAAACCTACGGCAATCCAGAATTTCTTTGCCATTTTTCTGTATGCCCGTTCCTCTTCGCTAATGTCTTCTCCCTTTTCAGGAACCAGGTCCATGCCGCATTTAGGGCAGTTGCCCGGACCGTTCTGTTTTACTTCAGGGTGCATGGGGCATGAATAAACCACATTCTTTGAACTTGTGGCTTTTTTTGCCTCTATCAAATGCATTCCGCAAACGGGGCAGTCCCCCGGCTCGTCAAATACTTTATCTCCCTCACAACGCATCGGGCAGTAGTATTCGCCCTTTACTGCCTTGGTATGAACGTGAGTGTGACCGGAATGATCATGGGGTATGTGTTTTTCATGTTCGTGGGAGGGTGGGAG
>JALVJU010000225.1 GCA_027034005.1 Marinilabiliaceae bacterium | reverse complement strand
ATTGGAAATAAGGTGGCTCATATACCACTCTTTTACCTTTCTCCTTTCTATTTTCATTTTAACCTTATTCTCCCTTTAAAACCTTAGTACCATCAAACTTAACAAAACCTCAACCTTATTACCTTATCAACTCACTGAATAAGGTTAATAAGGTTTGACTCTCGTTATACCATTTTTCACTCTACAAAGGTTTAATTCAGTGATAAGGTTGCTCCTACCCGTCACTTTTACCTTTTACCTTTCTACTTTCTACTTTTACCTTTCTAACTTTCTACTTTATGAACTTTTTACCTTTCCAACTTTACAAACTACTTTTCCATCTCAAACTTCAACTCTGCTCCCCCTGTCAGGTCACTGTGGCTGACTTTATTATTTTTCACCTTTTTACCGTTTACCAACACCTCATCTACCCGGCCGTTCACATCTCCGGTTGCAACTATCCTAAGAGTATCTTTCCCTGTTTTCACAATGGCCTCCCGGAAAAGCGGAACTCCCGTCCAGTAACTGTCAGAGCCGGCCTGAGGGTACAATCCGAGTGAACTGAATATGTACCAAGCCGACAAAGTAGCACCGTCGTCATTGCCATCAAGTCCAACGTAGGATGTATCATACTTGTTTTTCAGTATCCACCTCACCCATTTTTGCGTTAAATCAGGCCTGCCTGCTTCGTTGAACAGGTATGCAGAATGGATGTCCGGCTCGTTGCCCTGCCAGTAGTAGGAGCCGGGTGTCCAGGCATTGAGAGAAGGATCTGATTTAGCAAAAAAATCGTTCAGCTCATCAACAAAGTATTTTTTGTCCCTGAAAAGAGATATCAGCCCCTGAGCATCGAAAGGCACTGCATACCTCCATTGCAAAGCGCTGCCTTCAACGTAATCATCAGTGTACTCCTCATCCCAATCGGTGTAGGAAAGCTGAAGCGGCTTGAACTTCTTTTGAAAAGCCCCATCACCCATCCTTGGCTGGAAATATTGCGTGCCAGGGTTCCACACATTGCGGTAAAACCGGGAGTGCTCCCTGAAAAGCTTTTCATCGTCTTTGTATCCAAGCGCACCGGCAAGACGGCTTATGGCATCATCGGCCCAGGCATACTCCAGCGTCTTGGAGACTGCCTCATCCATATCTTCTGCCAAATGTGCCGAACGACCTGACACTGCCCGATATCTCCCCTGTTTTTTCATCTATCTCAACAAAGCCTTCCTTGCTCGGATACTCTTCCCTGCTCCCAATATGCTACTTACATCAAGGATGATATGCTTTTCACTGCCTTTGGGAAAAGTGTAGCGATGTTCCCCTGTCCTGACGGTAGCGGTAAGTTCTGCCGTAACCCCGTTATCAAGCTTAACGGCATAGTACCCCGGAAAAGCCCTTTCGTTCGAGTGGGAGAATTTCACGGCAGGACCTTTCGCAAGCATACTTTCATCCGGCTCTTCCGTCAACGGCAACACGCGGAAATTACCGCCATCGGTTGCTCCAGTACCGCTCAGCCGGTTATGGCTGAAACCGATGATCTTGTCATCAGGATAGTAGTACCCCGAACTATTAAGCGCAAGATATCCGCCCACAAACGATTTTGTATCGGGACTGAGCCGCACCATACTGAAAGGCACATTGGCACCAGGAAAATTATTTATGCAGTTGTAAAAATATCCGCCGGTACCGATAAAAGGGTCAACCCACCGACCATATTTACCGGGCAGATATTTCACAGCAAGGGTATTCCTTTCTGCTTTTACTATCGTAAGGTATTTCACATAAAATCCACCGATAACAAGAATTATCAGAAGAAAAATTATCCCAATGGTTTTCAGTATCTTTTTAAACATAAGCAGAACAGGAACAAACGCAGCGGACATAATGCCCGCCACGTTGAAAAATTATAAAGTCGGAATTTGTTGTTTTATGGAAAGCTTGTCGCCTTTGTACGAGATGTAGTAGGATGGCCATGTGTTGAGCTCGTTACCGAATTTATGTCCGGCCTCATAGTTGCCTTTCACGATGTAGAACCGCATGTTCATCTCCGGATTTTTAGGGTTCAGCTCCTCGCGGAACACAAGCTTTTTCTCATTCTGGCGCCATGTGGCAGCAATGTGTTCTACCGAACAATCTTTTATCAGGTTATAACCCGTTCCGAGATAGATAAAACCGTTAGACAGTGTGAAAGCAGGATCATGCTTCAGGTCGGTCGGTATCTCCACAGCAATCTCCTCGCCTGCCCCGGCAGAGTAGTAAAGCCCGTCGGCAGCAGTGTTGAAGCTTATCTCAACCCCTCCGTCATCCGGGCGCATGGCCTTGATGTCGAGACGGAAAACACCGTCCTGCAATTTCTTGACTTTAGCAGTGTAGCTGTCGGCACGTACCGAGAACTGAATTGGCAGGTAGCTGTCCTCAAGTTTTACCTCAGGCACTTCGCTCACCTCTTTTATCTCATGTGTGCCGGTGTTCACGAACAAAGTCTTGTCATCCGCAAGCACACTCTTCTTCAACTGCTTGAATATCTTTCCGAGAAGGGTCTCAACCTTTGCAACCTCATTGGCAGTATACTGCACTTCAACAAGCCAGGGTGTCCATCCGGACGCATCGGAAACCTCGGACAGCAACAGGTGTATCCATGCATCGTGAAGCATGCTGTCGAGTTCGGCAACATCCTGACCTTCGGCTTTGGCTTTTTTGATCAAATCCTCAGCGGCAAGCACCTTCCCGCGAACTTCATACGAAAGGGCACGTGTGATGCCGTCAGTCTCAACACCACTGCGCTGACGCCCCATCCACATGTAAGGACCGCAAACGCTCATGTTCCATGTACCTTCGGGAACGAAAGGATAATCGGGGATAGTGTAATCGGGATCATTTTTCATGATATTGGCAAGCTCGCTCATGGTCACAAACTTGTACCCCTCTTTTTTCAACCTCATGTACTTGTCGATACTCTTTTTCTCCTGCTCGGGAACTACATAAAAATCACTACGATAATCAAGGGTGTTGAAAACCTCACCGTCATCAAGGAAAGCAAAAGTCCACTCTAAATTCTTCAAATTCTTTTCACCTGCACCCACGAGATAAAGGATCTCATCATCTCCGTACTTCACATTAACAAGCGGCTCTGTCTTCCCGCGGTACCAACTGTGCGGGTCTGAACTGTTTACCACAAGGTCGTACTCGCCCTTAAGAACAGAAGGGTAAGCCGGCGTCCACTGTATCTCCTGGCCAAAGAAGACCCTTGAACGTTTCAGCCCGTATTTTTTCAAAATCTGATCCGATATCTCTATCGATTTCCGGAGATCGAGTGCCGGATAGGCGATAAAGAACTGATCGGAGTAGTGCGCGATAACAAGCTCTATCTGCCCTCTCTTGATAAGCTTTTTGAACAGTTTGAAAATCTCGGGATACTCTTCGGCAAGAACTTCTATACCATACCCCTGGATCTCAAAATCAGCTTTGATGTAAGGGTGCTTGTCAAACCATTTTAGCGCAGGATACAATGACTCTTTTATTATCCTGTTCTCGATCTTGTAGTCACCTGCTACGTACTGCAGGTTGTAGTGAAACATGCTGATAGCATACTTCTTTTTCTTTTGTGCAAACATCCCTGAAACAACTATCAGGTTTACAAGGATCAATAATGTTACTCTTTTCATTTTACTTTAATTTAGAATTTATGTTTATAAATTTATTATAATTTTTATTTTTCCTGATAAAACAACATATCACCTGGAATCTCCTGCATCTCCATGCCTGCACTTTCAATGGCAACGTTCAGTGCCTGGCTTCCACCTCCGTCAAAATACTCAAGTTGCAGGGCATGGTAGCCTTTGGAAAGATTTATCTTCCCTGACTTCTCCTCTGCACCGTGTGAGCCGCCATTGTCAACTACAAGAATATCATCGATGTACAACTTACTGCCGTCGTTGGAAGTGAGATAGAATTTGTAATCTCCCGGTTCATCGATCTTTAAAAACCCGTCAAAAAGCAGGGCGAAGTTACTGCTGCGCCGCCCCATATTCAGATTGAGTTTACCCGCAACACCGCTCTTTTCCTTTTTCAGGAACTCAAACTCAGGCACATCTCCCCAGTTGCCTTCGTAGTAACTGTATCTTATCCCTCTTTTCAGGTTCGAAGTGTCATAACTCTTTTTCTTCTTTACGATGTAAAACTTTCGCTGCACTGTCCTGCCCGGAAGACGGCCGGGATTGTATGCCCTTGCCCTGATGATTGTACTCTTTTGAATGGAGATTGGTTTTTTGTAAAGTTTCGATCTCCTGTTTGGCACTGTTCCGTCGGTGGTGTATCTGACCTCTGTCCCCGGTTCGTTCACAAGCAGCGACACTGTGAACGGCTTGCTCCGGATCGTATCTTTTGTACTGAACCGTGGAGCTTCTGCTCTTTTCATTTTCATGTAAACTTTTTTGGAAGCTCCTGTTGCTTCAAGCAAAAGGAAATCCTGGAAGAGGCCGTAATCCAACTGATCATACTTGTACCCGGGAGGAGTCTTCTTTGGCGCTTTCTCGAATGAAGCAGGCCAGGCAGACCCTATGACATGCCCGATATGATGCGGGCCGAGAAGATTCCTTAATGTTCCGTATACCGACACTTTGACCTCATTCTCACCCTGAGAAACACTTTTGGTGATGTCGAGTTCATAAGGCGGCCGGTCAACTATCCCTGCATGTTCACCGTTGACTTTAACTTCTGCAACACTGCCGTTCCAGTCAGTCAGTTTGACCACATAATGCCTCCCTTTGCCGGCTTCCTGTAGCCTGTATTTTTTTGTGTAGGAAACAGCATCAGCATAAAAAGGATATCCCTGATCTTTCCAGCTCCCAATGTTCAGTTTTCCTGCCGGTGTGATCCCCCATCCCTTCGCTTGTGACCTGAGTTTAAAATTACCAAGAATGTAAACCGGCTCTACCTCAGCAAAGACAGACATCTTCGGAGCTGTCAGTTTAATTTTGTTTTCACCTCTCTTGATAAAACTGCCAATATTGTAAACGGCAAATTTCCTGTCAAGCCAGTACTCGTCAGGCATTGCTTCAACTTCTTTCCCATTGATACTCACACTCCA
>JALVJU010000224.1 GCA_027034005.1 Marinilabiliaceae bacterium | reverse complement strand
GTTTATCATAAATGGATTTTATCAGGGGTAATGCGTTTTCATAATTGCCTGTTTCAAAGTAGAGAACGGATAACATCTTCTTTACATCATCCATTTTTTTGAAAGCACTGTTTTCTATCAAATTGATTGCTTCTGCAGGGTGTCCCGTCTGTCTATAACTATATGCCAGTGTTAGCAGTTCACTGTCTGAAAGTTCCGGTTTGTTTTTTAACATGTTGATTATGCCGGGATACTTTTCTTGTAGCAACATCTCACTAAGTGATGTTTGTTGTGATAAAACATTACCGATGGCCAATGCCAATATGATAATTGTTAAAACAAATGAATGTTTCATTTTCTGAGGTATTAGGTTTGAAGATTATCTTTTTGTAAAACCAAATTACAACTAAATAGTTAGTTGACAAATTTATTAACTTAAATTAACTCTGTTCGGAAGATCGAAATCAAAGAATAATCAACTTATTATATCCAGATTAACGGGGGGTGGATAGCTTACATAACAACAAACAGGCTGCCATTTACGACAGCCTGTTTGTTAAATTTTCCTTTATGTTAGTTTACGTAAGGCCTGGAGTTTTTTATTCCACTATTTTAACCCAGCCATAGGGGTCAGGCTCATCGCCGTACTGGATGGCCCTTAGTTTATTGTAGAGTTTTTCCGATATCTTGCCCGGCTTGTCGTCTTTGCTGAACACATAAGACTTTCCGGTGTCGATATCATCAATCCTGCCGATGGGACTTATCACAGCAGCTGTGCCGCATGCTCCGGCTTCTTCGAATGTTTCAAGCTCTTCAAGGGGCACTTTGCGCCGTTCGGTCTTCATGCCCATGTCCTGAGCAAGCTGTATCAGGCTTTTGTTAGTGATTGATGGCAGTATCGAATCCGATTTAGGCGTGATGTAAGTGTTGTCCTTTATCCCGAAGAAGTTGGCAGGCCCGCACTCATCAATGTACTTCTTCTCTTTACTGTCGAGGTAAAGTACAGCGGCATATCCTTTTTGGTGTGCAAGTTCACCTGCTTTCATTCCTGCGGCATAGTTTCCACCTACTTTGTATTTACCTGTTCCCAGAGGCGCAGCCCTGTCGAATTGACGTGATATCATCATATTGGTAGGTTTGAATCCCGTTTTGAAGTAAGGCCCTACAGGCATCACAAAAACCATAAAAAGATACTCATCTGCCGGAGATACTCCTATTCTTGGGCCTGCACCGAAAAGCAACGGCCTGACGTACAATGCGGCTCCTGATCCGTATGGGGGAACGAACCTCATGTTCAGCTTAACCGCTTTGATCACGGCATCGATGAAAAGCTGTTCCGGCACTTTGGCCATCATTATCCCTTCGGCCGAATCATACATCCTTTTGGCATTCTCCTCTACACGGAAAAGACGTACCTTGCCGTCCTTGCCTTTGAAAGCCTTTAACCCTTCGAACGATTCCTGTCCGTAATGCAAACCGGTAGCGGCCATGTGGATGTTTACGTGCTCGTCGGAACTTATCTCCAGCCCGCCCCACTTGCCGTTGCGGTACCAGCAACGAACATTGTAATCGGTTTTCATGTAACTAAACGAAAGGTTTTTCCAGTCTATATCATTGTTCATCGTTTAATGTTTTATATGATTTGCGAATAAAGATAATACAATATGCCAATATTTTAAAAGGTTATTTGTCATACGTTTAAGCTGATAAATGTTTTATTTGAATAACAGCATCAGGGATGACAAAAATATGATGGTGAAGATGAAATATCTGTATGCCTTTTCGGGGATGAACTTAACGATATATTTCCCGGTATATGCCCCTGCGATTATCCCCGGTATCATCAGCACATCAAGATGAAAAGTTTTTGGGGTTATGGTATGCCAGGCAAAGATATGGAAGGGCACTTTGAAAATATTCAGGAAAAAGAAGAACCATGCTCCTGTGCCGATGAAGCTGTTTTTTGGAAGGCGCATTGAAAGGATGTATAGATTGAAGATAGGGCCTGCCGCATTGCCTATCATTGTCGCAAAACCTCCTGTTATCCCAAAGAATGACCTGAATAAAAGTTTGTCTGATAAGCTCTCCTTTTTGCCCCTAAGTTCGTTCAGGAACATGATGAAAAGGCTGACGAGCAAAATTACTGCTATGGCATCACGGAACTGTTTGTCGTTTATGTGATTTCCCACGATGACAGCTGCGATTATTCCTGTTGCTGCAAACGGGAACAACCTGATAATCTCCTTTATCTTTCCGCTTTTATGAAAATTGATAAGTGCCATTGTGTCCCCAAAGACAAGCATGGGCAGCAGTACACCGACGGAAGCTTTTGCCCCGTAAAGGTATACCATCAGTGGTATGGTCACCATGCCTATCCCTTTTATCCCGCTTTTCGACATACCTACAAGGAAAGCGCTCAGCAGTGTCAGTAGCCATACTGTGGCATTAGTGTTCATGGGGTTTAGGATCTCTGTCATAGAGTAAGGTTATGATGTGGTTTTATCAGACAAGTTTATGGTATTGTTCCTTAGTTCATGTTTGAATATCCTATGCGTGTAAAAGGAGTAGAACAGGCCGGGAATGGAACTTGTGAGCGAAATGAAGTAAAAGATGAGGCTCAAAGCTACTGCATGACCCTGTTGTATTCCAAGGTATCCCGCACCAACTGCATAGGTCATCTCACGCGCTCCTATGCCACCCAGTGTCACAGGTATTGCGGCAGCTATCGTCGACAGGAAGAAAAGGAACAGGTAGTTGCCCCATTGTCCGTTCACACTTGTGCCCATAGCTTTTAGTATACTTACAACCACCAGCATCTGTATCCCCTGTATTACGAGGGACCACAAAGTGACTTTCCAGAACACTTTTGTAAGTGAACGGTTGATTATCCACAAAAAGAGATAGTACCCTGCACTTACCGCGGGTATGAGAAGGAAGAACCATCCCTTGTACGGTATGTCGTAGTTGATGTAGTAAACAAGTGCCAGAATGTAGATAAGGATAACTGATAACCCGCTGACCCGTTCGGCAAAAACGGCAGAGAGCAGTTTCTTTACTTTTACACCAAAATATTTATTCAGCAGGAATACCTTGTAACCGTCGCCGCCGACTCCTCCCGGCAGGAAGAAATTGTAGAACAACCCCATCCAGTACAGTTTGATATTTGTCCAGTTGCTTATCTTTAAAGGCAGGGCTCTAAAGATTGTGTTGAGACGGTAAGTGCTGAAAAGCACTGCCAGGACGTAAAGGAGAAAGGCGATTACAAGATACAGATCGTCAGCATTCTGTATGGCATGCCATACCTCGCCAAAGTCTATCTTCCGGGAGACGTAATAGATCGCCGCTCCTGAAAGCAGAATTTTAAGTGCTAATTTCAGGTAATTTTTAACTCGTTTAGTAACCGGCATGTAGAAATGATGTTAACTCACTTTTACTTTAATTGGCCTTGATCTCTGTTGGAAGACATTATTTTAGAAGTATCTCTGAAAGGTCTTCTTCAAAAAAGAAGTTTTCTCTTCCAAATGCCGGTTGCAGGTCTGTCATCCAGAGAGCCTTTTCATCATATTTTGCAAAGAACGGACGGCATACCCAATCCTTGTTCCTTCCCTGAATGAACTCAAGCACAAATGCCTTCTCTCCTTTTATCTCCGTGGTGCCTATGATGCGTACTTTGCCCGCCGTGCATGACATACTGGGGCCGCGCACGGTACGTGCTATCCCGCTGATATTGATGTATGCTTTGTGGAATATCTCCCAGGCTTCTCCAAGGGGAACGCCGAAATATTCCTGTGCTCCTGTGTCACGTGCTATGAACATGTAGTAAGGTATCAGACCGAGTTGAACCTGTTTTTTCCACATTGTGCTCCATATCTCAGGTTTGGCATTTATATTCTTCAAAACGGGGCTTTGCGTCCTGATCTGTGCTCCGGTAGCTCTTATTTTTGCTATAGCCTCCTGTACTGCCCGGGTCTCAAGCTCACGGTAGTGGTTGAAGTGGGCCATGAAGGCCAGAGACTTTCCGGAGTTTACCACTTTTCTGAAAACAGCAAGCATTTCGTCTGCATCATCGTCGGTAAGATAACGGTAGGGCCAGAAACTCAGAGATTTTGATCCGATCCTGATATTTTGAAGATTCGGTAGGTCAGCTTCAAGAAGCTTCGTGATATAGACGTCCATTATCTTGGCCTTCATCACCATGGGATCACCTCCGGTGAAAAGGATGTCCGAAACCTCAGGGTGCTGTTTCAGATATTCTATCACATACTCTATCTGGTTCATGGCGAACTTCAGCTCGTCCATTCCCGTGAACTGCGGCCAACGGAAGCAGAAGGTACAGTAGGCATGGCATGTTTGCCCCTGTGAGGGGAAGAACAGGATCGTTTCGTTATACTTATGCTGAATGCCTGTCAGTTTGATACCGTTAAGTTCCGGCACATTGTACTCAAGCTGTCCTGCAGGATGAGGATTCAGTTTCTGTCGTATCTTATTGGCTTCTTTCCTGATGGTTAATTTGTCGGCTCCGCTTTTGATAAGCCGGGCCATGTGGTTGAAATCTTCGGGTTCGAGCATCCCTTTTTGCGGGAAGTTGAGAATGAACATTGGGTCTTCGTGGTAGTTGCTCCAGTCTATTAGTTCATTGGTAACGTAATTATTCGTTTTGAAAGGAAGGACGCTTCCAACCACTTCTATGTTAAACTGCTCTTCTTCCGGTAATAACGCGATCTGTGGAATGCTCCGGAAATTATGTAATGAAAAGATTTGGTACTTCATACGCATTCTTTTTTTGTGCAGCAGTGTGCACATGATTTCACAAAAATGCTCAAGACAAACTCTCGTCAGAGAGTGTTAACCTCCAAAAACAGATTTTAGTTAACCGGAAGTTTGAGCGGTATTTCCCTTTTTTGAGGAAAGCAGCACGAAGTTACAAAAAAAACAGGAATTTTCAAAGCTGTATTGATTTGACCCAGCAATTCCGCAACAACATAATTTTTAGATTGATTAAAGTTAGTCAAAAAACAGGGCAAAACAATCCTTGTCCGTAACAAAAACGTTGCGAACTTTATATAGGATATGTACTTGTTTTAAAAGGC
>JALVJU010000223.1 GCA_027034005.1 Marinilabiliaceae bacterium | reverse complement strand
CCCCGTTTGATGCTGCTCCGGTAAACTGGGTAGGCGATCAGAGCCATACCTGGGAAGGCGACGGTGAAGTGAAAGGCGATTACAAAGGGAAGGATGACCTTGCTTTTGAAGGCGAGGAAGGCATCGGCATGGCGCTTACCCATATCATGCAGGGCGCAAAACTCGGATACAACATCATTGGCTCGGACATTGCCGGGTTTTCCGGTTCAACCATCCCTCCGCGTCTTTACATGCGGTGGACGCAGTTCTCAACATTTTGCGGCCTGTTCATGAACGGCGGGCACGATGAACGCCGCCTGTGGAAAAGGACACAACAGGAGCTTGAGGTGATACGAAAATTCACTTGGCTCCACAAAGAGCTGGTGCCATACATGTATCACTATGTGGTAACTGCTCACAATGGCGGCAGGCGTTTGCAGACTCCTTTGAAAAAAGGCAAATATCACTACATGTTCGGCGACTACCTTCTTGTTGCTCCCATCTACAAGGACACTGTCACTAAAGATGTTGTGCTGCCGGAAGGGAAATGGAGATACCTCTTTGATGATAAAGAGATTGTTGATGGAGGGAAAACCATTACCCGTGACTTTCCTTTGGGTGAATTCCCCGTTTATGTGAAAGAGGGTGCGATAATCCCCATGAACATCGAGAGGGATTATACAGGGTTTGGCAGTGGGGCCAATGCCGGTAAACTGACATTCCTGATATATCCTTCAGGTTCTGACAGTTTTACATACTACCATCTCGATAAACCGGAAGTGCAGACTGTAGTGTCGTATGTTTCGGAACCGGAGAGTCTGAAGATAAGCATTTCGGGAGAACCGCTTGCACATGTGTTGTCGGTAAGTGTGCAGAAAGCCCCGGCTTCAGTTAAGAGTAACGGTGAAGAGCTTGATCAGGGGAAAGTATGGAGTTACGATGCTGAGAAACAGAAACTGACCATAACCGGAAACAAAGAGCCGGCAGCGTATGTGATATCATTTATGTAAATTTACAGCTTTTAAAACTTATCTTTGTGTTTTCTTGTTAAGGAAACCTTAAGTCATTTTATGCTGTCACCTGCCTACATACAAAAAATACTGGAACAAGAGTGTGGTGTTAAGCCCGGTGCAAAACTGCTGTTGACCGTAAGCGGCGGTATGGATTCTATGGTCCTGATGGATGTGGTGATAAAGGCAGGTTATGAATGTGAGGCAGCACACTGCAACTTCAATCTCAGGGGCGGAGAGTCGGACGGTGATGAGCAGCTTGTAAGGGAAGAGTGCAAAAAACGCGGTGTAGTACTGCATGTCAGGTCTTTTGATACAAAAGTATATGCCCGTGAGAATGGCATCTCCATCGAGATGGCTGCCCGCGATTTGCGGTACGATTGGTTTCATGAACTTCTTGAAGTGAGAGAGCTTGATTTTATGCTGACGGCCCACCATGGCGATGATGCCGTGGAAACATTCTTCCTGAACCTTGTCAGGGGCACCGGGATAAAGGGGCTGTCGGGCATAAAGGCAATTAACGGCAGGGTGGTACGGCCTTTGCTCGAACTGTCACGTAACGAGATTGAAAAATATGCTGAAAGTAATGCTGTCAGGTACCGCCATGACTCCACAAACGATGATGTGAAGT
>JALVJU010000222.1 GCA_027034005.1 Marinilabiliaceae bacterium | reverse complement strand
ATACTCACACCCAGTTCTTCGGCAATATCCTTGAAGCTAAGGCCTTTGTAATGCCTCAGTTCCACAACTTTCTTTTGCGACTCGGGAAGCATGCTCACCAGCTTCGATACATCTTTGAGTATCTGGTCGTACACGATCCTGTCCTCGACCGATACAGAAGAAAATTTAGGATTGTTGAAAAGGTCGAAATCGTAATTATCGTTCGACACCATTGACAAATGTTTTTCTTTCCTGTAATGGTCAATTATCAGGTTGTGGCCTATGCGCATTACCCATGACGAAAACTTGCCGTTCTCCGAATATCTTCCTGCCTTTAAGGAATGAATTACTTTAACTATAGTATCCTGAAAGATATCTTCTGCCAGTTCCCTGTTTTTAACACTAACTAAAATATAGGTAAAGATTTTATTTTTATGCCGGTCGATAAGAACATCGATGCATCTTGAATTGCCTGACATATACCCCTTTACCAACATCTCGTCCGCGAGTTGTTTTAAATCTCTCATCTTCTACTTTTTACAATTGGAGTAACGGTCTGCTTATAGGCAATTCAATTTTTTAAAGGTTTATAAATATTTTCGAGTGTGAAAAAACTAAAAAATATTAAAATTTCCAAGAAAAATCTTAACAATTATTCACAATAAGGTTATACCCATCTTCCGCAAGAAAGTTTTCATGCGGGCTTAACCTTAATCCTCAATTAATTTTAACCAGATAAATCATTTAAGGATATGAGGTTTTACGAAACAACAACAAGAATGTTTCACTAAAATAATTAAGTTAGGTATCTTTGCCGTTTCAAATTACTTTTCGGAGTTAGGATGCAGAGAAAAATAGAGATAAAAGGGGCCAAAGTTCATAACCTGAAAAATATTGACCTTTCAATTCCCACAAATAAATTCATAGTTATAACAGGTGTTTCCGGTTCGGGAAAATCGTCGCTGGCATTTGATACTTTGTATGCCGAAGGACAGAGACGGTACGTGGAGAGTCTGAGTGCCTATGCACGTCAGTTTCTCGGCAGGCTGAATAAACCCGAGGTGGACTACATTAAAGGCATCCCACCTGCCATCGCCATCGAGCAAAAGGTGAACAGCCGCAACCCGCGGTCAACAGTGGGTACATCCACCGAGATATACGACTACCTGAAACTGTTGTATGCACGTATAGGTAAAACATATTCGCCTGTTTCGGGAAATGAGGTGAAAAGACATCAGATATCAGATGTTGTGGACTTTTTCTCAGGACTGCCTGAAGGAACCAGGGTCATGGTACTTTCTCCCATAATTCCTGTAGGTGACCGTGAATGCCTTGAACATCTTGAGATATACATGAAACAGGGTTTCAGCCGTGTGGAGATAAAAAATGAATTTTTCAGGATCGAAGAATTATTGCAAAACGATACTCTTGATTCAAAATGCGCATCCGTCAACCTGGTCATTGACAGACTTACAGTTAACAATGATGATGACATCCTGAGCCGCCTTGCCGATTCGGTTCAGACGGCTTTTTATGAAGGCAACGGCACCTGCATCCTTAGAGTTTATGAAGGTAAATCATACAAAGACCATACTTTCACCGACAGGTTTGAAGCCGACGGCATTGTGTTTGAACCTCCCACCGAACATCTTTTTTCGTTCAACAATCCAGTGGGAGCATGTCCCAGATGTGAAGGATTTGGCAAGGTGATAGGGATTGATGAGGACCTGGTCATCCCCAACAAGAACCTTTCGGTTTTTGAAGGCGCTATTGCCTGCTGGAAAGGAGAAAAGATGGGGAAATGGAAAGAGCGGCTTGTCAACAACGCACACAAATTCGATTTTCCGGTACATAAACCTTACTATGAACTTACCCCCGAACAGAGACGGCTGTTATGGACAGGAAATGAGTATTTCAGGGGACTGGATGAATTTTTCAAGCATGTTGAAGAGAAACAGTACAAGATACAATACCGTGTCATGCTCTCGCGGTACCGGGGAAAGACCGTCTGTCCCGAATGCGGGGGAAGCCGATTGAGGAAAGAAGCAGGATGGGTGAAAATTAAAGGCAAGAGTATCACAGAACTTGTCACTATGCCTGTTTCCGGACTAAGGCAATTCTTTGATAAGCTAAAACTGCCCGACTATGAACAGAAAGTTGCAGGAAGATTACTGAACGAGATAAACACCCGCCTGGGCTTTTTATGCGATGTAGGGCTTGGCTATCTTACCCTAAACCGGTTGTCCTCTACCCTTTCGGGTGGCGAGAGCCAACGAATAAATCTTTCCACATCACTCGGAAGCAGTCTGGTTGGCTCCCTTTACATCCTTGACGAGCCCAGTATAGGACTGCACTCCAGGGATACCGACCTGCTGATAAAAGTATTGAAAAACCTGCGTGACATTGGCAATACAGTGATAGTTGTAGAGCATGATGAAGAAATAATCAGGGCTGCTGACGAGATCATTGACATCGGCCCGGGAGCAGGACGGCTTGGGGGAGAAATAGTTTTTCAGGGCAATTTCAGGGAGTTGAAAGAACACGCGCAAAGCCTTACGACAAAATACCTTAACAACATTGAAACAATTCCTGTTCCCAAAAGCCGCCGGCAAGGAAATCTCAGCATCGAAATAAAAGGAGCAAGAGAGAACAACCTTAAGAACATCAATGTTCATTTCCCGCTAAACATGATGACTGTCGTAACCGGGGTAAGCGGTTCAGGCAAGTCGTCACTGGTAAACAGGGTGCTTTATCCTGCCATAAAGAAAAGACTTGGGGGATATGCAGACAAAACAGGTGAATTCGACCTTCTTACAGGCGATGTAAGCTCCATATTTTCAGTAGAGTTCGTAAACCAGAATCCAATTGGGAAAAGCTCGCGCTCAAATCCGGCAACATACCTTAAAGCGTACGATGAAATCAGAAAACTGATGGCAGACCAGCAGGCATCAAAGCTAAACGGTTTTAAGGCCTCCCATTTCAGCTTTAACATCGACGGGGGCCGGTGCGAGGAGTGCCAGGGCGAAGGTGTGATAAAAGTGGAGATGCAGTTCATGGCCGACATTGTGCTTACATGTGAGGCATGCCATGGCAAACGATTTAAGGATGAAATACTCGAGGTAAAATACAAAGACAAGAACATCCACGACATACTGGAAATGACAGTTGAAGAGGCCATTGACTTCTTTGATGCTTCCGGCACTATCGAAAAACGTATCGTGAAGAAGCTGAAACCACTATCTGATGTAGGACTGGGATACATTAAACTAGGGCAATCGTCAAGCACGTTGAGCGGCGGCGAGAGTCAACGCGTAAAGCTAGCCTCCTTCCTTGCCAATGAAAAAGAGTCCCCTACCCTTTTCATTTTTGACGAGCCCACCACTGGCCTTCATTTTCATGATATCCGCAAACTGCTTGACGCTTTCAATGCGCTTATCAGCAACGGTCATTCACTGATAATCATCGAGCATAACATGGAGATAATCAAAAGTGCCGACCACATAATCGACCTTGGCCCTGAAGGTGGCGATAAAGGCGGCAACATCGTTTTTGAAGGCACACCGGAGAAACTTGTCAAGTGCAAAAATTCACACACAGGAAAGTTCCTGAAAAACTACCTTTAGTAAAGTGTACACTATATCGCAAAGACAGGAAGACGTGGAGAGATATGGGGGTTTGTTTGTTTTTTCAAATCAATTAAAACACCGGATTGCAGAATGTAATCCTCCCTCAATGTCCTACGGATACTTTTTATATCAACCAAAATACGCAAGTGATTTGAAATGGAACTTTTCAAAGTGCGGAAAAAAACATAATTTCGTCAAATATTAACTTGCAAAACCGGATATCATTATGGAAAAAGTTGTGATAAAAAGCTTTAACGAGCTTAACGAACTAAAAGGAGAGATTCTTGGAGTATCGGAATACTATCAGATAACACAAGAGCAGATAAATCTTTTTGCCGATGCCACGAACGATCATCAATGGATACACGTTGATGTGGAAAGGGCTAAAAAAGAGTCTCCTTTCGGTGATACCATTGCACACGGGTACCTTACCGTCTCGCTCCTGCCTTACCTTTGGGAACAGATTGTGGACGTTCAGAACCTGAAACTGCAGGTAAATTACGGCATTGAAAAACTTAAGTTTAATCAGCCGGTAAAGGTGAACAGCAGGGTGCGCCTTGTAGCAAAGGTCAATGAGGTACTGAACCTTCGTGGTGTGACAAAAGCAATGATAGGGGTAAAACTGGAGATTGAAGGTAACAGAAAACCCGCTTACGACGGCGAAGTTGTATTCCTGTATCATTTCATGGACTGAGTAGAAGGAAAATTTTTTATACCGCGAAGACGGTGAGGCGCAAAGAGATTTTGTAGGGGCTATCTGTCTTTTCTGAAAAGATTTTAAAACGACCGGGTTGTCCGTCAGTTGACGGGAATCCGGTTGTTTCTTTGTTCTTCAAGGTGAACAGATAAGCAAGGGTTACTCTTCCAATACCTCTACCACACCGGTCACTGCATCCAACTTCACTTTCTGTCCGTCCTTTATCACATCCATGGCGCCTTTTACGCTGACCACCGTTGGCAGGCCGTACTCTCGTGCCACCACAGCGCCGTGCGAAAGGGGACTGCCAATCTCGGTTATAAGTCCGCCGGCTACGCTGTAAAAGGGCGTCCAGCCGATGTCGGTGAACTCAACAACCATGATCTCGCCGGGTTTTAGTTTCGATGCATGTTCGGGTTTGGAGATCAGCCGTGCCCGGCCCTCCACCAGGCCGTGGCTTACAGGTATCCCTGCCAGATTGCCGTCTTTGATATCTACCACAGATTCATCGGGAACAGGTATGCCAAAACTGAGATCGTTGAAAACAAGCTTTTTCATTAGAGGATACTGCTCCATTCGCTGCCTGCTGAGTATTTTCAGCTTTTCAGGTTCTTTAGAGTTTATCAGTTCTTCTATCTCTTCATGCAAAAGGAAAAATATCTGATCCTGATCGCCTAGCAGTCCTGCATTAGTCATCATCTTACCAAGTTTACGGTAGGCCTGCTTGAAACGGTACTGGACCCCTATTGCCTGTGCTTTGGTCTGCTCACGGCGTGC
>JALVJU010000221.1 GCA_027034005.1 Marinilabiliaceae bacterium | reverse complement strand
GTTGGGTGCTTTGATATTTAGTCGTCAAAGGTTATGGGTGGTTTAAAGATCAAATATTCTCCGAACGATTTGATGTTTATTGGAGACATTCAATCGTCAGTCGGTAGAGTGACATTGAATCGTCGAAAAATCATCTATTGGCTCCCAGGGTTGGTGTAATCTTAGATTTTGTGAAATTTCTGAATTTACATTGTTCTTAAAGGTAATGTGTGTAACTTTATATTAGCGTAAAAATAAATATATATGGAATTGTTTATATACAATTGTTAGCGTGCATTAACAAAAACTAACAAATATAATATGAAAAAATTGATACTATCATTTTTGGTAATGAATACAATGTTTGCGTTTGGGCAGACGGATTCAGTAACAATTAGTGGAAAAGTAACTGATTTTAATGGACAATCAATAGAAGGAGTTTTGATTATGATTAAGGGATATGACTTTGGTCAGTTTATAGATACTACTTATTCAGACAAGACAGGACATTATACTTTGTTAGTAAAAAAAGGGAAATATTCGGGATTGGCCGCAGTAAGAATGGAAGATTACAGCAAAACAAAATTGGAATTTTGGGCATACGAAGTACCTGCATATAAGAATTTAAATATAAATATTAGATATGATAGGTTAGAAGTTTATGGGGTTAATATTTTTCAAGTACAAGGAGCATATCCAGGTTATACAATCTATTTCCGGCCAATGAGTCTAACAAGATTCGCAACAGTTGATATGAATTCAGAGATTATTGATATAGCACCACCTGCTGATATGATTGATATTAAAGTCTATATAAATGGAGAAAGTGTAAAAGTAAACTCAATCCAGAGAGTTGAAGAGTTTGCTGGGAAACAGAAAATGTATGCTTATCTTATTCAGACAGAATTAGGTAAGCCAGCAGTAACTAAATACAATAAATTTCAAATAGTTGTCGAAGATAAAGAAAATGGAGATAAAGGAGAAGCAATATATTTTAAAGAGAAAGTGAAGTATGAATAACGACATGCTAACAATTAAGCATCGTATAAAGCCTATTCACAATAAAAAGCCTGACAGCAAACACTATCAGGCCTTCTATGTGGTGTTTTAAAAGTTCAGTTTATTCTGTGATGATACTGAATTCAGCTACCCCTACAACCGGCTTATCGTCAGTGGTAGAAACAGCACTGAGTTTTATATAACGGCCTTTAATGGGCTCAAACTTCGTAGTCTGTTTGACAGGGTTGTTCTTGATGTTTGAGAATTCTCCTTTTGATACCGGTTTGCCCCAGAACCTGCCGTTCTTGCTAACATAGAACTCATAGTCCTTGATGATCCCTTTTTGCCACCTGCCCTGGCCGGGAAGGTAGGTGAAACCTTTTATGCTGTGAGATTCTCCGAGGTCGATTATCACATCTACAGGGAATTTTTTACCGTTCACAAAGTATGATGATGAACTGTTGCCATCGAATGCTTTAATACCTTTCTTTTGGTCGTTGCGGATGCTCCATTTTTCCGGACAGATATCAAGATCAACAGTGGCGACATGACTGTTCTCTCCTGTTGTTTTGTCCCTGATGACAGCTTTTACCGTTGCTTTATCTTTCAGGACAAATGGTTCGGTGTACAGTTTCCCTTTTTTT
>JALVJU010000220.1 GCA_027034005.1 Marinilabiliaceae bacterium | reverse complement strand
GGCAAGCAGATGGTTGCAACATTCTCTCCTGATGGCGACAAGGTAGCTTTTGTAAAAGACAACAACCTTTATCTGCGCAAAATTCGTTTTAACACAGTAAGTGCCATAACCAAGGATGGTAAGGTCAACAAGATACTGAACGGTATCCCTGACTGGGTTTACGAGGAGGAGTTCAGTTTTAACAAAGCATTTGAATGGTCACCGGATAGCAAGGAGATAGCCTACGTCAAGTTCGATGAGTCGAAAGTGAAAGAGTACACATTCCCATTGTATGAGGCATCGCATCCCGACAGGAAGCAGTATGCACTTTATCCCGGAGAGTACAAATACAAATACCCCAAGGCGGGTGAGGCCAATTCGGTCGTGAGCGTTCATGTTTTCAACATAAAGAACCGTACGACCAAAACTATGGATATTGGTAAAGATACGGATATTTATATCCCGCGTATCAGGTGGACAAAACAGCCGGAACGTCTAGGCATTCTTAAAATGAATCGTCATCAGAACGAACTTGAACTTTTGATCGCCAATACGGCATCTACAGTTTGCCGGACAGTTTTTACCGACAGGAACAAATATTATGTTGATGAAAGTGTCCTTGATAACCTTCAATTCACCGACGATGGCAAGTATTTTATCTATGTTGGCGAGATGGACGGTTACAACCACATTTATCTTTACACAATGGCCGGGCGCAAGGTGGCACAGGTTACCAAAGGCAAGTGGGATGTAACTGATTTTTACGGTTACGATGCTAAGAAAAAGATGTTTTACTATCAGTCGGCAGAGACATCGCCATTGCGAAGGAATGTGTATGCTATCAGTCTTGACGGTAAAAAGAAATACCGGCTTACTCCCGGAGAAGGAACAAACAGGGCAAAATTCAGTAAGGGGTTCCAATATTTTATCAACACATTCTCCAATACTACAACGCCTGCCATCGTTACCCTTAACAGGTACGACGGTCAAAAGACAAGAGAGGTACGCGTTTTGGCCGACAATGCCAGGATTAAAGAAAAAGTCAAGTCATATGCTATCAGCCCCAAGGAGTTTTTTACGTTTAAAACATCCGAAGGAGTGGAGCTGAACGGCTGGATGGTAAAACCTGTTGATTTCGACCCGTCGAAAAAATATCCTGTACTTATGACGCAGTACAGCGGCCCTAATTCACAAAGTGTGGTTGACCGTTGGGGTATTGGATGGGAGCAATACCTTGCTGCCAACGGCTATATCGTTGCCTGTGTTGACCCGCGCGGAACAGGAGCAAGGGGCGAGGAGTTCAGGAAGTGTACTTACATGAAGCTTGGAAAGTACGAATCGGACGACCAGATAGAGGCGGCAAAATACCTTGGCGGGCTCGATTATGTTGATGAATCACGCATAGGTATTTACGGCTGGAGTTTCGGAGGTTTTATGTCGGCCCTTTGCCTGAGCAAGTCGAATGTGTTCAAGATAGGGATTGCAGTGGCACCGGTTACCAATTGGCGATACTACGATTCTATTTACACAGAAAGGTATATGCGAAAGCCGCAGGAGAACCCCAAAGGATATGATGAGAACAGTCCGTTCGACCTTGCCGAAAATCTGCGGGGAAGGTTGTTCCTGATACACGGCACGGCCGACGACAATGTCCATTTCCAGAACAGTGCCGAATACATCGACCGTATGGTTCAGGCAGGCAAGCAGTTCGACCTGTTCATCTATCCCAACAGGAACCACGGTATTTACGGAGGGAACACTAGGGCACATCTTTTCAGGATGAAATCGGATTACATTTTTAAGAATCTGTAATTGCACGAATGTATTGGCCACGGATGCACGAATGGTTTATTTTGTGATGACACGAATTTTTGAAAGCCACGGATGCACGAATCTTAACACAGGGGCACAGAGAAGTTTTTTGGAGCTATTAATCTACGAATGGTTTATTTTGTGATGACACGAATTTTTGAAAGCCACGGACTGTCTGTTTGTCTAACTAGCGTAGATAGTTAAACCCGATTGTAAGGGGCAGGTGGTTGAACGAATGTTTTGATTTTTTATTACACGAATAATAAGCCAACAGGTATAATTAATGAAATAATTACTAAAGTGTTAGATGATGAAACTTAAAAACCAAATTTTAAAAGATAAAAGCATGTTGTTTATCGCTTTTATCTTTTTAGCAGTTTTAACAGCATCGTGTACCGAAGAGACCATTGTCACTTATTCTGGAGTTAACGAGAAGGAGGTGCTTGGGTATGCCATGGACGAACTTACGCATTTCCTGAAAGATGATTACCTGAGGGAAGCAAGTAAAAATGGAGTTCACAAGGTCAACATAAATTTTAATGTTGATAAAACATTGCCCGACGCAGCTTTTGTTGTGGATTCGAAAAGAGATGGTGAAGAGATAACTGTAACGCTGTCGGGGCATACGGAATCCGATGTACTGTATGCCGCATACACATTTCTTGAAAAAGGCGGATATCTTTTCGAGATAACAGGGCCGGTCAGCCCGAAGAGTTTTGACTGGAAAGCAGTTTCCGATTACAATGAAAAGATAGTTCCGGCAGTGAAAAAACGTGGTATCCGTCAGCATATTAATTTTCCTATGGACCTTTCGGCCTGGTCGCAGAAAGAAGCAAAAGAGTATATCAGGAACCTGTCGCGTATGAGGTTCAACTACATTACTTTCCATAGTTATCCGGGACAATGGTACGAAGTGCAGAGGAAAGATACCATAGAGTATGCAGGGCATTTCTTTTATGGAAATGTGAAAACGGTACCCGACTATAAGCCCATAAAGGATATTGCCATTAATAAAAAATATTACTGCATACCCGAGATAGAACCATATTTTAATGATATCCCTAAGAGAAGTGAGCTTGCGATTAAGTGGTTACAAGACGTGATTAAAGAGGCTAAAAGAACCGGAATGGGTGTTCAGTTCTCCTTTGAACCGAGGGACATGACAAAAGATCTGGCTCACTCGGTGGAGACCGTGAAAGCTATCCTGGATGAGTACCCGATGATAGATGCCATTGAATTTATTACTGAAGAAGCAGGTGGCTGGGGGCCGCGAACAACACTTAAAAAAACGAAAAAAACGATAACAGAACACTTTGGTGCTGAATTCCTGAAAGATACTGTGGTGATGAAGCCGGTGAGAAAAGAGCAGTCGGACATTGCATACATTTACGGACAGGTGGGGCACGATGTTGAGCTTATCAAATATTTAAAAGAGAAAAAGATAGTTCCGGATAATATCTCGCTTAAACTAGGTATTTACGTAGTTATTCCTGAATATGCCAAGCCGGCCTTTCACCTTGCACGTAAAATGCTTCCCGATACGGAAATCTCCTTGATGCCGGGGCATCATAGCAGCCGAGTGGCGAACAATACTAAAGTGTCGGTATTGTCGTCTGACGACTGGAACCATGCAATTGTTTATTCATGGATAGAGTTTGACGGAATGATGTTCCTTCAGCAAAACGGCATCAGCGGGATACACAGTATTGTTTCCCAGGCAGTGAACAATACTCCCGGCAACAGGGGTAATGCCATTCTGTTCAATCATTGGCGGACTGCTGAGAACAAGGTTACCGCAAGGTATGCCTCTGAAGCGACGTTGTACGGCGTCGTTGAACCTGCAAAATTTTATGCAGATTATGCAAAAGCTTATGGAATTGACAATATCGACGCGTTTGCATCAGCCATGAAAGCCCTTGATGATGCCGACCTTAATTCCCTGAAAAAAGTTGGTGGTATAGGTTTTTGCTGGGTTGGCCGATGGCGCAACGGAGGCAACATGAGTGGGTTTGCCATCGACCGGCTGGAAAATGCCAAAGATGGATACGAAAAAGTTCTTGATCGCTTAAAAAATTGCGGTACAGGTGTTAGCAGGAAGGAAGGTAAAGAATTGCTTGCCTTTATCGACAACAGGGTGAGGACAACGATAGTTTACCTTAACACCTTTATCAAAGCAGCAGAGCTGAAAGAACTGAATAAGAAAAAAGAGTTAACGGAAAAGGATAAAGAGAAGTATGTGCGGATATCGAATGAGGTAATAAAAATACTTGAACAGTACATCGACCTTTACGCATCGATGAATGCCGACAGGGGATGCTCAGGTAACCTTGTGGCCCTGTGGCACGGGCCGGTCAAGGCAATGAAGTTTATGAGAGAGAAGAAGGGCGGTGTGCCTTTCGATGATGATGTGCCTGCTAACACAGCCGTTGATGCGCCGCCACTTCCGGTTATCAACCCTGATAAATAGTTGAGATTATTTACTAACATAAAATTTATAAATAATGAAAAATCTTTTATTTGTATTAACACTGATCTTTTCAATGTCGCTGATGAGTTGCGGCAGTGGAACAAACAAAAAAGCTTCCGACAAAAAGCAGGAAGTTAAAGAGCAAAAATCCGAACCGGCATTAAACACTCTCACGGCAGAAGAGAAAGCTGCGGGCTGGGAGCTGTTGTTCAATGGAAAAGACCTGTCAGGCTGGAAAAAGTACAACGATGGTGAAGTCAGAGGCTGGAGTGTAAAAGACGGTATTCTTAACAATTCAGGAACGGGAAGCGACCACGGCGGCGACATAATCACCCAAAAACAGGATTACAAGGATTTTGAACTCTACCTTGAGTGGAAAGTTAACCCCGAGAGTAACAGCGGTATCTTTTATCATGCCATTGAAGGCCCTGAGAAAATTTATGAATCAGGTATCGAGTATCAGCTGATAGATGGTCTGGGATGGCCTTCCAAGATTCATGCCGACCAGCATTCAGGCGCTTTGTATGCCATGTATGCTCCCAAAGGAAATGCTGAAAAACCGGCAGGTGAATGGAACACTACACGCATTATCGTAAAAGGCCCGCACGTGGAGCATTGGCTTAACGGGGTAAAAGTAGTTGACTGTGAAATGTGGAGTAAGGACTGGTACGAAAGAAAAGCCAAGAGTAAATGGAAAGATATCAAGGAGTGGGGAGAGGCAAAACAGGGAGGCATAGGCCTGCAGGACCATGGCGGCCTTACACAGTTCAGGAATTTCAAGATCAGAAGATTGTAAAACCTTATATCCGGAAGAAATATTTTTC
>JALVJU010000219.1 GCA_027034005.1 Marinilabiliaceae bacterium | reverse complement strand
ATAATGCAAGGAACTTTTCCCAGTGTGACTCACTGCTTCTCGGCGATAAATGCGGTGCCCATACATTTCCTTACATCGACACGCATAACAATTCTGCTATCGTTGAACATGAGGCGACCACTTCGAAGATCGGTGAAGACCAGATATTCTACTGTAACCAGAGGGGAATATCTACGGAGGATGCCATAGGCCTGATAGTGAACGGTTACGTGAAAGATGTGATAAACCAGCTTCCCATGGAATTTGCCGTTGAAGCACAGAAACTGTTACAGATAAGCCTGGAAGGCAGCGTGGGGTAAGGATGGACGATATACGATGTAAGTTGGATGATGTAGAATACTGATCGTAAGCAAAGTCACGGGTACCGGGATAGGATTCGATAGGATAAAAAATAATTAGAGATAAGAGATCATTTAATGAAGAAGGAGATGAAAAACCATAGAAATATGTCATATAACTTGACCCTCCCCGCACCCTTTAGTTCCCTGAAGGGAGCTTACGCGCATCGACACTCCCTTTTAGGGAACATGTGTATGGGTTAGCGATTGATAAAAAGAAAAAATAAATAGCCATAGAACACTTTAACCATAGAGCCCTAGAACCATTCAACCATAGAACAATTTAACCATTTACAAAAATGTTAGAGATAAAGAATTTACACGCAAGTATAGAAGATAAGGAGATTCTGAGGGGGATTAACCTGAAGGTAAAACCCGGAGAGATACATGCCATCATGGGCCCTAACGGCTCAGGGAAAAGCACACTTGCTTCAGTCCTTACCGGAAATGAGAAGTTTAAAGTAGTTGAAGGAGAGGTGTTGTTCAACGGGAAGAACCTGCTTGAACTTTCTCCCGAAGACAGGGCAAGGGAAGGGATATTCCTTAGTTTTCAGTATCCTGTTGAGATACCGGGCGTGAGCATGGTGAATTTCATGCGCACCGCTCTTAATGAACACAGAAAGTACAATGGGCTGGAGCCTCTTTCGGCCAGCGAGTTCCTGAAGCTGATGCGTGAAAAGAAAAAACTGGTAGAGATCGATTCGAACCTTACCAACCGCTCTGTGAACGAAGGGTTCTCCGGTGGCGAGAAGAAAAAGAACGAGATATTCCAGATGGCTATGCTTGAGCCCAAGCTTGCCATCCTCGATGAAACGGACTCCGGACTTGATATTGATGCCCTGCGGATAGTTGCCAACGGGGTTAACAAGCTCAAAAGGCCTGACAATGCAGTCATAGTCATCACACACTATCAGCGCCTTCTCGATTACATAGTACCCGATTTTGTGCATGTACTGTACCAGGGTCGCATTGTGAAATCGGCGGGCAAGGAACTTGCCCTTGAACTGGAAGAAAAAGGGTACGACTGGATAAAAAAAGAGCAGGAATAAAGAAAACCGGAACAACAAACGGTTAAACATCAGAAAATGAGCGTAACAAAAAGAATAGAAGATCTATCGGAACATTACACCGGGCTTTACGAAGAGAACATTGAACGTATAAAGGCCGGATTGCCTGATGTGGTGAATGATTACAGGGAGGAGTGCCTGAAGAACTTTGAGAAACTGGGCATACCGAACGACAGGCATGAAGATTACAGATATACCAACATACAGCCATTCCTTAAAGGTACTTTTGAATTCAACTTTTCGCATAAGGATACCGGGATGCAACTGGAAGATATTTTCCAGTGCGAAGTCTCGGCTTTGGAAACATACTCTGTGTTTGTGATAAACGGATGGTATTCGGCAAAGAACAAGATCGCCGATTCACTGCCTGAGGGAGTATATTTTGGCAGCTTTGCAAAGGCCGTAGAGAAATATCCTGAACTGTTCGAGAAATATTACGGCAAAGCCGCATTGACAGAAAGGGACGGCTTTGCTGCCCTAAACGGGATGTTCGCTCAGGATGGCGTTTTCATATATGTTCCCAAAGGCGTTGTGCTAGACAAGCCGTTGCAGATAGTGAATATCATGACCGGCGACAATGACCTGACGTCATTTCAGCGTAACCTTGTGGTGATGGAAGAGAACAGTCAGGCGAAAGTGCTGGTTTGCGACCACACACTGACTGCAAGCAAATTCGTTGTGAACAGCGTGACTGAAATTTTTGCCGGTGAAAATGTGAATTTCGAGTACTACACCCTCGAGAATCAGCACAACCTCACCACACAAGTGGCCGGTATTTTCGTAGAGCAGAAAGACTCATCCACTGTGATGACAAACAATCTAACGCTTCATGCAGGCACACTCAGGAACAATGTTTTCTACAAACTTGACGGTGAACATTGCGAAAGCCACCTTTACGGACTCTATCTGAGCGATAAGAACCAGCATGTGGATAATTTTACCTTTATCGACCATGCCAAACCAAACTGTACCAGCACCGAGCTTTTCAAAGGTGTGCTCGACGACAGGGCAACAGGAGCATTTACCGGGAGGGTTTTGGTGCGTAAGGACTCGCAGAACACAAATGCTTACCAGTCGAACAACAACATTTTACTGACCGACCTGGCAAGGATAAGCACACGGCCTCAGCTTGAGATATATGCCGATGACGTAAAGTGCAGCCATGGGGCAACAATCGGCCAGCTTGACGACGAAGCCATGTTCTATCTGCGTTCAAGGGGGATAAGCAAAGAGGAGGCAAGAGTACTGCTGATGTACGCATTTGCATACGAGGTACTGGATAAAATTTCAGTCAACGCATTGAGAGACCAGATACGCGACCTTGTGGAGAAGCGCTTCAGGGGCGAATATGACAAATGTGATTTCTGCGTTGTTTGTGCCGAATCACCAAACCCATTGAGTTGCTTTTAGAATGGATTAGGAATAATCTTTTAATTTTGTGTAAAACTTAATGATATGACAACAGTATTGCTTTCTTCCGAATCGGATAGCGATTTAAGTTTACTGATTGAATTGGCAAAGAAACTTGGAATCTCTATCAAAAAACTTTCCAAAGAGGAAGTTGAGGATATAGGCCTTTCTTTCGCAATAAAAAAAGGAAGAACCGGTGAATTTATTGACACCGATTCTTTTCTCAAAGAAATTAGATAACAATAGATATTTATAAACTATTCGCTAGGTAATGTTAAGTATAAATGACAACATGCCCACGCCACACCCTTAAGTTCCCTAAAGGGAGCTTTCGCACGTTGGCATTCCCCTTTAGGGGGGCAGGGGTGTGGGAAGGATGTCAAAATACCGCAGATATAACACTAAATAGATTATCTCTTAATGGCAAATCATAAGAAAATATCCGATGCCCGAAAGGATTTCCCTCTCCTTGACCAGATGGTCAACGGAAAGCCGCTGGTATATCTTGACAATGCTGCAACAATGCAAAAACCCCATGAGGTTATCGATACCGTAACAGAGGTTTACACAAAATACAACAGCAACATACACCGCGGGACACATCACCTGAGCAACGTATGTACGGAAGCATTTGAAGAGGCAAGGATTAAGATCCAAAAATTCATAAATGCCGGATATTCGCATGAGATAATCTTTACAAGGGGTACCACTGAGTCTGTCAACCTTGTAGCAAACACTTTTGGAGATGCCTTCCTGAAAGAAGGTGACGAAGTGATAATCTCGGAACTGGAACACCACTCCAACATCGTGCCATGGCAGCTTTTGCGCGAAAGGAAGGGGATAGAGTTAAAAGTTATTCCCATAACCGAAGAGGGCGAACTGAACATGGAAGTGTTCCACTCCCTGCTGAGTGACAGGACGGCACTGGTGGCCATTGCTCATGTTTCCAATGCACTGGGAACGATAAATCCTATAAAAGAGATAATCAGTGCTGCACATGCAAAAGATATCCCTGTCCTTATCGACGGTGCGCAGGCCGTTCACCATTTCCCCGTTGACGTAACAGAGCTTGACTGCGATTTTTACGCCTTTTCGGGGCATAAGCTTTATGGCCCGACAGGCATAGGAGTCCTGTACGGGAAAGAAAAATGGCTAAACAAAATGCCCCCATGGCAGGGCGGCGGCGAGATGATAAAAAGCGTTACTTTCGAAAAAACCACGTTCAACGAACTCCCCTTCAAGTTTGAGGCGGGGACACCGCATTATGCAGGGGCAATAGGTTTGGGAAAAGCAATTGATTATTTAACTTCGTACCAATGGGACGAAATCATAAACTTTGAAAAAGAATTGCTTGATTATGCCACGGAAAAGCTGCTGTCAGTGGACGGGCTTAAAATATACGGTACTGCCAAAAATAAATCGAGTGTAATATCGTTTCTTGTGGATGGCATCCACCCTTACGATATGGGAGTGATGCTCGACAAGATGGGAATAGCGGTCCGTACCGGGCACCACTGCGCACAGCCCGTTATGGACAAATTTGGCATTCCCGGAACAGTAAGGGCATCCTTTGCCATCTACAACACAAAGGAGGACATTGACAAACTTGTGGAAGGAGTAATAAAAATTAAGAGTATATTCTAAGTCGGGGCGCGACTCGGAGTCGCACTCCGACTAAAATCAAACCAGGAAGGTATTTATCATGACCATAAACGAAAAACAGGACGAGATAATCGAAGAATTTTCAGTCTTTGACGACTGGATGGACAAGTACGCTTACCTGATAGAGATAGGCAACAGTCTCGAAGGTTTTGACGAGAAGAACCGTGTTGAGCAAAACCTGATTGAGGGATGCCAGTCACGGGTATGGCTCAACGGCGAACTGAAAGAGGGCAAAGTTTACTTCACGGCCGACAGTGATGCCATAATCACTAAAGGTATCGTGGCCCTGCTCACCCGTGTCCTTTCCGGCCATACTCCTGATGAGATACTGGAAGCTGACCTCTATTTCATTGAAAAGATAGGGCTGAAAGAGCATCTGTCGCCAACACGCTCCAACGGCCTGGTATCGATGATAAAACAGATGAGAATGTATGCTTTGGCGTTTAAGAGTAAGTTGAAGAGGTAAACTCTATGGTTGACTTCATACTGCCGACTGTTTGACTGTTCTTCGTTTTGTCGTTTCAGGTTCCATGTTACAAGTTAGATTCGTACTATATGGAACCCTAAGCCCAAACCCCGCAATAAGTAACCCGGAACATGAAACCTGTAATC
>JALVJU010000218.1 GCA_027034005.1 Marinilabiliaceae bacterium | reverse complement strand
TCACCATGTTGTTGATGAGTGAACGGTAAAGTCCGTGAAAAGATTTGTCTTGTTTGCTTTCGGTTGCTCTTTTTAGCTCTACTTGTCCTTCATTCACTTCTACTGTAATCGAAGGGGCTATTTCCTGTGTGAGTTCTCCTTTGGGCCCTTTTACGGTTACCACATTCCCTTTCACTGTTACATTTACTCCTGAGGGAATACTGACCGGTGCATTTCCAATTCTTGACATAATTAATCCTCCTCTTTTAATAAACGTAACACAAAACTTCACCCCCTACATTCTTCAAGCGAGCCTCTTTGTCGGTCATTACACCTTTTGAAGTCGAAAGAATGGCAATACCAAGTCCGTTAAGCACACGGGGCAGATCTCTGTGCCCTACATACTTACGCAAACCGGGAGTACTAATTCTCTTGAGATTCTTGATAGCCGGGTGTTTGGACACCGGATCGTACTTGAGGGCGATCTTTATGATGCCCTGCTTGTTATCATCGATGAACTTGTAGTTCAGGATGTAACCTTTGTCGAAAAGGATCTTGGTCATTTCCCTTTTCAAATTCGAAGCAGGTATCTCCACTACTCTGTGTCCTGCCTGAATTGCATTCCTGATTCGTGTCAGGAAATCCGCTACTGGATCTGTCATTTTACTTAAGTTTAAATTGATCCCGCCGAAGCGAGACAATATTTAACACTCTATTAATTAACCCGTTCCTTTTTTCTCCTCCTTTGGGGAGGGTTTAAGGTCAGGCTTTTACCAACTTGCTTTTTTCACTCCCGGGATAAGACCGGCAGCAGCCATTTCGCGGAACTGAATCCTAGAAATACCAAACTGTCTCATATATCCTTTCGGACGGCCGGTAATTTTGCAACGATTGTGCATACGTACCGGAGTTGAGTTCTTAGGAAGTTTTTGCAACCCTATGTAATCTCCCTCTTCTTTCAACCTTGCCCTTTTGGCAGCGTACTTGGCAACAAGCTTGGCCCTTTTTACTTCACGGGCTTTCATTGATTCCTTAGCCATATATTAGCTCTTTTTTAAATTCTTAAACGGTAAACCAAATTCTTTCAGAAGAGCAAAAGCCTCTTCATCTGTTTTCGCAGAGGTCACAAAAGTAATATTCATTCCGGTAATTTTACTAACATTGTCAATATTTATTTCCGGGAATATGATTTGCTCCTCGATACCGAGAGTATAATTACCATGTCCGTCAAGCTTACTGTTAATTCCCTTGAAGTCGCGGATACGGGGCAAAGCCACGCGGATCAAGCGCTCCAGGAATTCGTACATCTTTGTGCCACGCAGTGTTACCATCGCTCCGATAGGCATCTTCTTGCGCAGCTTAAAGTTTGAAACGTCCTTCTTCGAAAGACGTGCAACAGCTTTCTGACCTGTAATCAATGTGAGTTCGTCGATCGCCTTGTCGATAAGTTTCTTGTCTGCAACAGCAGCTCCAAGTCCTACGTTAAGAACGATCTTCTCCAATTTAGGAACCTGCATTACGCTTTTGTAACCAAACTCCTTAACCAGGCTTGGTGTTATTTGTTCCTTGTATTGAGCCTTTAATGTAGTATCCATTATTTAATTTCCTCCCCTGATTTTTTAGCGTAACGTACTAATTTACCATTATCACCAACCTTACGGCCGATACGGGTAGCTTTACCTGTTGAAGGATCTTTCAAATTAAGGTTTGAAATATGAATTGGAGCTTCCTTCTTCACAATGCCGCCCTGAGGGTTCTCAGCATTTGGCTTTGTGTGTTTGCTCACCATATTGATACCTTCCACAATGGCCCTTTTCTTATCAGGAAATACTTGAAGGACTTTCCCTTCTTTGCCTTTGTTAACACCGGTATTCACAATAACAGTGTCGCCTTTTTTAATATGTAATTTTGCCATTTTTCTAAAATGTTTAATATTAAAGTACTTCAGGCGCTAAAGAAACTATCTTCATATAATTTTCCCTGAGTTCACGAGCTACAGGACCAAAGATACGGGTTCCTCTAATTTCCCCGGCCTCATTGATTAATACACATGCATTTTCATCAAAACGAATGTAAGAACCGTCCTGGCGCCTTACCCCTTTTTTCGTTCTAACAACTACGGCCTTGCTCACAGTACCTTTTTTCATTTCACTACCGGGCAAAGCGCTTTTCACAGTTACTACGATACGATCGCCAATGCTTGCATATCTGCGTCGTGTACCTCCCAGTACGCGGATGCACAATGCCTCTTTGGCTCCACTGTTATCGGCAACTAATAATCTTGTCTCTTGTTGTATCATGATTACTTAGCTCTTTCTATTACTTCAACTAATCTCCACCTTTTTGTTTTACTCAAAGGACGTGTCTCCATAATTTTGACAGTGTCCCCCACGTTGCAGGTGTTCTCATTATCGTGGGCATGATATTTCTTGGTCTTCTTCACGAATTTCCCGTAGATAGGGTGTTTTTCGCGAATCTCAACGGCAACTACAACGGACTTGTCCATTTTGTTGCTGACCACTATGCCTGTTCTTGTTTTTCTAAGATTTCTAGTCTCCATCGCCTATTTTATTTTTGTAATTGCTTTTGACGCAAAATTGTCATTAAGCGTGCAATGTTTCTGCGGGCATGCCTTATCTTCATAGGATTGTCCAACGGAGAAACACTATGATTCAGTTCCATTTGCTGAAGAGCGAGCTTTTCATTCTCGATCCTCTCTTCGATATCGCTGATCGTCATTTCATTTATCTCTGATGTCTTCATCCTATTTTACTTTAGCAGGTTCAACATAATCCCTTCTCACAACAAACTTGGTTGTAACAGGAAGTTTCTGAGCTGCAAGTCTCAATGCTTCCTTAGCTACGTCATAGGGCACTCCCTCACATTCGATGATGATTCTTCCGGGAGTAACTGGAGCAACAAATCCTTCAGGACTACCTTTTCCTTTACCCATACGAACCTCTGCAGGTTTCTTGGTAATAGGCTTGTCCGGGAATATACGGATCCATATCTGTCCCTGACGCTGCATGTAGCGTGTTACCGCAACCCTGGCAGCCTCAAGTTGACGACTGGTAATCCACTTACTTTGCAAGGCTTTTATTCCGAAAGATCCGAATGCGATTTCATTACCTCTCTGGGCATTCCCTTTCATCCGGCCTTTCTGCCTTCTTCTGTATTTTACTTTTTTTGGTTGTAACATTATTCCTAATCAATTAAAGATTACCGGTACTATTTTCTTCTACGGTGTCCGCCTTTTTGCTGACGACCACGGCCTTGTTCTTTAGAACCGAAGTTGGGTGAGAAGTCTTTTTTACCATAAACCTCTCCTTTCATTATCCAGACTTTGATCCCGATAAGGCCCATCTTTGTCAATGCTTCAACTTTGGCATAGTCGATATCGGCACGGAAAGTATGCAGGGGAGTACGTCCCTCTTTATACATTTCGCTACGTGCCATTTCAGCCCCGTTCAAACGGCCTGAAACCTGCACTTTGATACCTTCAGCGCCCATACGCATTGTTGATGCAATGGCCATCTTGACAGCACGACGGTAAGCGATACGTCCTTCTACCTGACGGGCGATGTTGTTAGCAACGATCATCGCGTCAAGCTCAGGTCTTTTGACCTCGAAGATATTTATCTGTACCTCTTTGTCAGTTAATTTCTTAAGCTCTTCTTTCAGTTTGTCAACTTCCTGTCCTCCTTTACCAATTATGATTCCCGGACGTGCGGTGAATACAGTAATCGTAACCAATTTGAGAGTTCTCTCAATGATGATTCGGGAGATGCTGGCTTTTGCCAAACGAGCATTAAGGTACTCGCGGATTTTTGAATCCTCAAGCAGTTTATCGCCGTAGTTTTTTCCGCCAAACCAGTTAGAGTCCCATCCACGGGTAATCCCTAATCTGTTACTTATAGGATTTACTTTTTGTCCCATATAGCTCGTTAATTATTTTGAATTTCTTCGTTAGACACTTTACTATCAACAAAAAGAGTTACGTGATTGGATCTCTTTCTGATTCGATGGGCCCTGCCCTGAGGAGCAGGACGTAATCTCTTCAAAATCCGTGCCGAATCTACGTAAATTTCTTTTACATAGAGATTGGCATCTTCCAAACGAACTCCTTCGTTTTTCTCTTTCCAGTTTGCGATAGCAGACAGTAGGAGCTTTTCAACCCTGCGAGACGCCTCTTTCGAGGAGAATTTCAGGACATCAAGCGCCTGGTTAACCTCCATACCCCTAATCATATCGGCAACAAGCCTCATCTTACGGGGGGAAGTTGGCACATTTCTAAGCCTGGCAAAATATTGTTGCTTTTTTGCCTCTTTTATTTTTTCAGCTCTTAATCGTTTTCTTGCACCCATTGTTTTCTTTTTAATAGTTTAAACCAGCCAGACGATTATTTTTTCTTTCCTCCGTGACCACGGAACGTACGTGTAGGAGCAAATTCGCCTAACTTATGCCCAACCATGTTTTCTGTGATATAAACCGGGATAAACTTGTTACCATTGTGGACAGCAACTGTGTGCCCTACAAAATCCGGTGAAATCATGGAAGCTCTGGCCCAAGTCTTTATCACTGACTTCTTGCCTGATTCGTTCATGGCAAGAATCTTCCTTTCTAAATTATAGTCGATAAATGGACCTTTTTTTAATGATCTACTCATAATCTGTAATTAAATTAACCGGTTATTTTTTTCTTCTTTCAAGAATGTACTTTGACGACGCCTTCTTGGCATGTCTTGTCTTGTAACCCTTAGCCAGTACACCTGTACGTGAACGAGGATGACCTCCTGAAGCACGTCCTTCTCCACCACCCATTGGGTGATCGACAGGGTTCATAACAACTCCACGAACTCGTGGCCTGCGTCCCAGCCACCTTGAACGACCGGCTTTACCCGATTTCTCAAGAGCATGGTCTGAGTTTCCTACAGCCCCGATAGTAGCACGACAAGTAGTCAGGATCATTCTTGTTTCACCGGATGGTAATTTAACAACAGCATACTTACCCTCACGGGCAGCGAGCTGGGCAAAAGTTCCGGCACTTCTGGCTAAAATTCCACCCTGTCCTGGGCGTAATTCAATGTTGTGAATTATTGAACCCAATGGGATATCGGAAAGAGGAAGGGAGTTTCCAATCTCAGGTGCAACCCCTGAACCTGACTGGATCTCCTGCCCGACTTTTAAACCATTAGGAGCAAGAATGTACCGTTTCTCACCATCAGCGTAAACGAGCAACGCAATACGAGCGCTCCGGTTTGGATCGTACTGGATTGAATCCACAGTTGCTTTAACACCGTCTTTGTTACGCTTAAAATCAATTACCCGGTATTTCCTTTTGTGACCTCCACCGATGTAACGCATGGTCATTTTACCCTGATTGTTACGTCCTCCGGTTTTTTTCAAAGGCCTCAACAAGGACTTCTCTGGTACACTTGAGGTAATTGTATCAAATGCACCAATAACTTTGTGTCTCTGCCCCGGTGTTGTGGGCTTTAATTTTCTTACTGCCATTATTTCTAATTATATATTGCTGTAAAAATCAATATTCTCTCCCTCAGCTAATGTGACAATAGCTTTCTTGTAGGAATTAGTCCTTCCGACTATAACACCGCTTTTAGTGTACCTCGATTTGGTCTTTCCACCGTAAACCATGGTATTGACATCAGTTACTGTTACGTCGTAAAGGTCTTCAACAGCATCTTTTATCTGAAGCTTGTTAGCCCTTTTGTCAACAACGAACCCGTAACGGTTAAGCTTTTCGCCTAACTCTGTCATCTTCTCAGTTACTATAGGCTTAATTATTACTTTCATTTCTTAACCTCCTTATGCATTAAATAATTCACCTAATTTCCCGACCGAACTTTCGAACAATACCAATGATTTAGCTTTCAGTATCTCGTAAGTATTCAGTTCCGATAAGGTCGTAACCTCTGATTTAGGTATATTACGCGATGATAGATAGACATTCTTTATCACTTCAGGTACAACCACCAATGAACGTTTGTCGGCAACATTCAGGTTCTTGCGAATGTTGGCAAACTCTTTGGTCTTTGGTGCATCGAAATTGAAGTCCTCCACTACAACGATGGCTTGCTCTTTAGCTTTGTAAGCAAGGGCCGACATACGTGCCAGACGCTTTACTTTCTTATTCAGCTTGAAGCCATAGTTACGCGGACGGGGTCCGAAAACACGACCACCTCCCCTGAAAACAGGCGACTTGATGCTACCTGCACGGGCTGTTCCTGTACCTTTTTGTTTCTTGATCTTCCTGGTACTACCTGATATTTCGCCTCTCTCTTTCGATTTGTGCGTTCCCTGACGCTGATTTGCGAGATATTGCTTAACATCGAGGTAAATAGCATGGTCGTTAGGCTCAATACCAAAAATTGAATCCGGTAACTCAACTTTTCTGTTGGTCTCTTTTCCTTCTATATTTACAACATTCAGTTCCATTACTTCTCAATTATTAAGTATGAATTCCTGGCACCCGGCACCGACCCCTTAACTAAAAGAAGGTTGTTCTCGGGAATTACCTTTAACACTCTCAAATTTTGTACCTTGACCCTTTCGTTACCGGTTTGTCCGGCCATGCGCATTCCTTTAAATACCCTGGAAGGATATGAAGAAGCACCAATGGATCCAGGAGCCCTTAATCTGTTATGCTGTCCGTGAGTGGCATCGTTTACCCCCCTGAAACCGTGACGTTTGACTACACCCTGGAAACCTTTTCCTTTAGAGAATCCTGTAACGTCAACAAAGATATCTTCTTCGAACATGTCGGCAACGGTAAGGGTATCGCCAACTTTAAGTTCAGATTCGAAATCCTTGAACTCTACAAGTTTTCTCTTAGGTGTAGTACCTGCCTTTTTAAAGTGGCCTTGCAACGGCTTGGTGGTACTTTTCTCCTTTTTCTCATCGAACGCCAGCTGTACAGCTTCGTATCCGTCGTTATCCATTGTTTTCAACTGAGTAACAACGCAAGGGCCAGCTTCGATAACAGTGCATGGAACATTTTTTCCATCGGCACTGAAAACGGAAGTCATTCCGATTTTTTTTCCAATTAATCCTGGCATTGCTTTTTGCTTTTTACTGGTTTATCAAACTTTAATTTCTACTTCTACTCCGCTGGGCAATTCTAATTTCATCAAAGCGTCGATAGTTTTTGCAGTAGAACTGTAAATGTCTATCAGTCGCTTGTAAGATGACAACTGGAACTGCTCGCGTGATTTTTTGTTCACGAAAGTGGAACGCAACACAGTAAAGATACGTTTGTGAGTAGGGAGCGGAATAGGCCCGCTCACTACAGCTCCGGTACTCTTTACTGTTTTTACGATCTTCTCAGCTGACTTGTCAACGAGATTGTGATCGTATGATTTTAATTTTATTCTGATTTTTTGAGCCATAATTGAGATTATAATAAATCAACATTACCTTTTGCTTCTTTTACTACTTCGACAGCCAGCTGACGTGGCACCTCAGCATACTCGAGGAACTCCATTGATGAAGTTGCACGACCTGATGAAATGGTACGAAGAGCTGTCACATATCCGAACATCTCAGCGAGCGGCACCTTAGCTTTCACTACACGTGCGCCTGCTTTCGATTCCATTCCTTCCACTTGTCCGCGACGCTTGTTGAAGTCGGAGATGATATCTCCCATGTACTCCTCGGGAGTAACAACCTCTACGCGCATGATAGGCTCAAGCAGAACAGGAGCAGCTTTCTTTGCAGCTTCCTTGAATCCCTGACGGGCAGCGATCTCAAACGAAAGCTGATCGGAGTCAACAGGGTGAAAAGAACCGTCGAAAAGTTCAACTTTGAGGTTCTCCACTGCATAACCTGCAAGAACACCGTTGTCCATTGCGTTAAGGAAACCTTTCTCAACCGAAGGAATAAATTCCTTAGGAATGTTACCACCTTTTACAAGGTCGATAAACTGAAGTCCTTCCTTACCATCGTCAATGGGCCCCATGCGGAACTGGATGTCGGCGAATTTACCACGACCACCGGTCTGCTTCTTGAATACCTCACGGTGCTCAACAGTAGAAGTGATGGCCTCTTTGTAGTTAACCTGAGGACGTCCCTGGTTACAGTCAACCTTGAATTCACGCTTCAAACGGTCGATGATGATCTCAAGGTGAAGCTCACCCATACCTGAGATAACTGTCTGGCCTGACTCCTCATCTGTACGCACCTGGAATGTAGGATCCTCTTCGGCCAGTTTGGCAAGTGCGTTGCCAAGCTTGTCCATATCCTTCTGGCTCTTAGGCTCAACGGCAACACCGATCACCGGATCGGGGAAGTCCATTGACTCAAGCGCAATAGGATGTTTCTCGTCGCAAAGAGTATCTCCGGTACGTATATCCTTAAAACCTACAGCTGCACCTATATCTCCGGCTCCAAGCTCGTCGATAGGCAGCTGTTTGTTCGATTTCATCTGATAGATACGGGCTATACGCTCTTTCTTACCACTACGGGTGTTAAGAACATAAGAACCTGAATCAATTTTACCTGAATAAACACGGATGAATGCCAGACGGCCCACGAACGGGTCGGTAGCGATCTTAAAGGCCAGACCGGCCATCGGATCATTTTCGTCCGGTTTGCGGGTAACGATCTCACCTGTTTGCGGGTTTGTTCCCTCTATGGCAGGTACGTCAAGCGGGCTTGGCAGGAACTGAACAACAGCATCAAGAAGACGCTGAACTCCTTTGTTCTTAAATGCCGAACCACAAAGCATCGGTGTGATGGTCTGTGCAATGGTTGCCTTACGGATAACCTCAAGCATCTCCTCTTTGGTGATACTTTCAGGGTCTTCGAAGTAACGCTCCATCAACTCATCGTCATGCTCTGCAACAGCCTCGATAAGTTTTCCTCTCCACTCTTCAGCCTCGTCCTTCAACTCCTCAGGAATATCCTGAAGCTCGTAACGTGCTCCAAGCTGCTCATCATCGAACCAAACCACAGCTTTGTTCTCAATAAGGTCAATTACACCTCGGAAAGTCTCTTCAGCCCCGATAGGGATCTGAATAGGTACCGGATTTGCACCCAAAACCTCTCTCACCTGAGTAACAACCTCATAAAAGTTTGCTCCTGAACGGTCCATCTTGTTCACGAAACCGATACGGGGAACATTGTATTTGTTGGCCTGACGCCAAACAGTCTCCGACTGGGGCTCAACACCGCCCACAGCACAGAATAGTGCAACGGCACCGTCAAGGATACGCAATGAACGCTCTACCTCAACGGTAAAGTCAACGTGTCCCGGGGTGTCGATGATATTTACTTTATAACTTTCGTTATTGTAGTTCCAGTTAGTTGTAACAGCGGCCGAGGTGATAGTGATACCTCTCTCCTGCTCCTGCTCCATCCAGTCCATAGTAGCAGCACCATCATGTACCTCACCTATCTTGTGAGTGATACCTGTGTAAAACAATATACGCTCGGTAGTGGTTGTTTTACCGGCATCGATGTGTGCCATGATACCAATGTTCCTGGTGTATTTCAAATCGTATTTTGCCATGATTTAAAAATCTCTTTCTTCTAAATTTATATTAATTAAAATCTGAAGTGAGCAAAAGCACGGTTAGCCTCCGCCATCTTATGCATGTCTTCTTTTTTCTTGAAGGCTCCGCCTTCCATGTTATATGCAGCAACAATTTCAGCAGATAATTTCTCTGCCATTGATCTACCACTTCTCTTGCGTGCGAAAAGGATAAGGTTCTTCATGCTGATAGAAACTTTCCTCTCGGGGCGTATTTCAGTAGGGACCTGAAATGTGGCACCACCTACACGACGGCTCTTGACCTCAACTGAAGGGGTAATATTTTCAAGGGCTTTTTTAAACATCTCCAAAGGACTCTTTCCCTCTTTTTCTGCCTTATCGGCAAGACGCTCCAGGGCATCATAAAAAATACCGTATGCAATAGATTTTTTTCCGTCAAGCATAAGGTTGTTTACAAACTGTGTGACCAGTGTGTCGTTGAACTTTGGATCCGGTAACAAGATCCTCTTCTTTGGTTTACTCTTTCTCATTTGTTCTTTTGTTTATCAGTTCTGTTGTATTGACTGTCACTTGGGTCTTCAACGGCAGAATGCCATTTACTCAACCAATTAACATCCTAACAAACATAACATCAATTAATAATTACTTTTTCTTAGGACGTTTGGTTCCGTACTTGGAACGTCTCTGAGTACGTCCTTCGACACCGGATGCATCCAAAGCACCACGGACCAGGTGATACCTAACACCAGGAAGGTCTTTTACCCTGCCACCGCGCACAAGAACAATTGAGTGCTCCTGCAGGTTGTGCCCTTCTCCCGGAATGTAAGCATTAACCTCTTTTCCATTTGTCAAGCGAACCCTTGCAACCTTACGCATTGCTGAATTCGGCTTCTTAGGTGTAGTTGTGTACACCCTCACGCAAACACCCCTCCTTTGAGGGCATGAATCCAAAGCAGGTGATTTACTCTTCTCTACCAGCTTCTTGCGTCCTTTGCGAACTAACTGTTGAATTGTTGGCATAAAACTTAACTATTTCTGTTTTAATTAAATATCAATACTTCTAATAAAACGGCCTGCAAAGGTAGTAATTTCCCTTTAAAAACCATATGATTATCAATCAATTTCGCGCACTTTGTACAAAATCGAGCCGCAAAAGTACTAATTTTCAATTAAAAAACACAACAGGCATATTATTTTTTTGCTCTGTTACAGTTTTTTAAGAAATCGTCACTGCTTTCCACTCCGGAATATGTGCAGTTTCACACCTTACTCTTAAGGTGATATCATGTTTGGCATGGACAATATATCATGAGGAACAAAACACAGATGATACGTATTGGAAGGATTCGCACAGACTAAAAAAAGACCATCCGATGAGCTGTTCTCACCGGATGGCTTTATCACATTGTAAAATCATCGGATGACTGCGAGTCATCCGATGACTACTTTAGTTACACAATTTCTTTATCCTGAGATTTCCTCTTTAGCTTTTTCGTTTTAACATCATCAAAGTCGCCCCTGTAGATTGCCTCAGGACTAATGTCGAACACATTCCCTTCCCAACATAAAGCTCCATACTCAACATGAAATTTCCTAAACAAGTTCAAATCTAAATACTGTTTTATTAGCGGATTTGTAGATTTGTTCAAGAATGGCTTTATGTTTATGACACGCTCCGTCCCATCCTCAAAAACAACCTTTATTTTATACTCTTTTATGTATTCTGCCAACTTTAACCACATGTTAAATCTTTTTATTAATAATTTTAGGTTTTACTGGCTTATGCCAAATAAAATATTCTGACCAAAGTTTTACAATATCACTTCTATATACATTTATAAATTCTTTCAACAGCCTCAAACGTGTTTGGGGGAATTTTCCATGTTTACAAACATACGTAGTTTTATAAATATCTCCTTCTTTTATAAAAAAAGAAATTTTGATCTCTGCATCCCCATAGAGAGCATGAACATGTACTGGCTCATGCTCATTTGAGTAAAACTTGATCACAATACCCAAATATTCAAAAAGCACAGGCATTCTGAAATTCACTCTTTTACATATCAAAGATACAATATTTTATGTAATTACTTAGGCACACACAAATTTCTTCTTTAAAGTCATCCGATGACTACTTTACGTTTTTTAGAACACCAACCCCACCTTTCCAATGAACCCGGAATTGATATCACCGTTCATATATGGCTGGGTAAAGGCCTTTACTCCCACAAGGAACTTTCCGGCAATGGTGTATGTGTCCTCGATGATTATGTTCCATCCGAAAGAGGTCCTTTTATCGTACTCCCATGTAACAAAATAATCACCATATAACCATTTGTACTCTTCGGGTACGGAAAAATACCCATTAATGAAAGATTCCGAAATATTGTATACGGAAATACCGCCTCCTATCCTGAGATCATTTTTCCGGTTGTTGCGGAAAGGCGATATGAAAAGATTAATGTTCCCCTGCAAAAAAGATGCTACATCGTACCATGGAAAGGTTTCGGTTCTCTGAGAGATCAAGTTGCCTTCACCATCTGTTAACGTATAAATTACGGTCTCTTCCCGGTTGTTGTCAACACGCCCGTAATTGAACGAAGCAGATGTGGTGAAATACCTGCTGAACTTAAAGTTGAACTCATTTTCAAAGTTCGCTGCGCCAAGGTCACCTGTACCTAGTAACGACCAGCCCGCTCCAAAGCGTATATCAAACTTCTTACGTGCAGGCTCATCCTGTGCATAAACATTGACAAATCCTGCAATTAGAAAAAATAGGACTACTCTTCTCATGATTTTTTTTTAAACTGGTAAAAAAACAACTGATTATATTCTTTTAATTAAACGATCATAACATTAATATCCATTAACTTCTGCCATAAGAAAAATATCTTCATGGATCTTGTATGACGACCAAACCCACAAACAAGATTGTCATAAACTGTAACCAATGGCAATGCGCAACCCGAGAGTAGCACCATGATATGTCTCATGGTAAGTTTCACGTGTGACATTATTGGTAAAACTATGAAAGTACCAATAATACCCGACACCTAAGGCAAACTCATAATTGAAATGCATACCGATATTCCTCCTTATGCCATAAGCAGGGATTAAATACACCCCCGGATATAAATGTACATTTTTGGAGGTTATTCCTATACCGGGTTCACCACCTATTACCAGCGACAAAAAGTTGCCACTGTTTCCGTCAATCCGTTTCTTTCTTGCCGCACGTCTTTTAATGTTGTAATAGTATCTTGGTTCAATCTGAACATATAAAGGCATGGCCCATGAAGTTCCATAATAATTATTTTGCCATGCAAATCCCAGGTTCAACTCGCTTCTTAACGAAAACTTATCGGCCAGCCTCGATTCGTTGTAAACAGCCAAAGGAGGAACACCCATTTGTATTCCCCACGTACTCTTTTCCACACTTGCTTCTTTATCCTGTGCCTGTGTACTTGAAACTATTGAGCATAAAACAAACAACAGGAAAACTTTTTTCATAATCTGATTCTTATAAGGGTTCGTCAAAAAAACAGCAGTTTACATTCTGACAACTAACAGATGTTTTACACTTACCCACAACCTGTTTTTATATGGGAAGATGTCAAATTTTACATTTATGAATACTAAAATTCCTCTATCCGGCAGTTGTTTTCTTTTCTGTTAATGTGTAAAATACCCAATACCCTTTACAGTGGCAAACGCACAACGACCTTACTCCTGGAATTTAGTTATTCTTGATTATGTGGTGTTTAAAATAAAAGCGCAGTTTATCCGCCTTTCGAATTGTATATTCAATGCCATCGTCGTTACATGTACCATTATTCAGCCTATTTCCTACAACATTTGCCAATACATCTTCCCTCGATATAACCTCATCATGTCGCAATTTCAATCTTTCGCCTTTCCCAAACCTGTCCTCCACCTTGACAACAGTACCGGATGCTTTTGAAGGTTCATTCTTTGATCTGTCCCAACCATAATCAAAAGTTTTTGATATGGTTATTTCCTCATTTTTTGTTCCTGAAAAGGCTCTCTGCCTGGTAACCAAAACAAATAAAACATTTGCTTCGGTTACATCCCAATCATCGTCAAAAGTAATATTTACAACTTTCCATTTATCCTTACGGGTTTCTTTGCGTGAAAATTTGGTTTCTCCCAAAAAAATCTGATTATATTCAAAGTACCCATTTCCGATATATCTAATAGGATATAGATAAATTCGAACATAACTTCCACCACCAAACAACCCACGATAATCACCCGTTAGTTTCATGCGGGGAATTATCGTAGTCATAACATCTTTTTGAGTAACATAATCAGGGCCTACGTTTTTTGTCAACCAAAACTGTGTTATCCCTTCACCAGCACCTATATCATCCCCACTAACACCTAAACCACCATCACCGCCATCTGCAATAATCTCTTCTTCGGGCGTAATGATATATACAGGGTGAGTTTCAGCATAAGCCTGGTTTACTACATCAACTTTCCGGACCCTGCTCCCTTTTTTTATATACCCAATACTTTTGGTGTCGTTGGTCAAAGGGTGGAACGAAATGGTCGGCATGCGATTGCTTTCAGGATAATCCTCCAATGGATATGGAACATAAAGCACCAGGTCGTTTTCAACAAGGAATTTTTCAAGGTCGAAATCAGATGCTTCGCTACTCTTGAGCTGCGTTGAAGAGGTTGCCTGCCTGAACCTTTTTGCAAAATGCATAGAGACTGCGGATTTTAATTTGCTGTTTCCATCCGGGCGGAACAGGTCCTTAAACTTTACATAGTCGTCTTCACACTTCTGCATATCGATCATTTTTACGACCTCTTGCTGCACATCCTTATCATCTGAGAATGTTGCGATGATGCGGGCCGCCTCGTTCATTTTATTTTTAAGTTCAACCTGCTTGGCAGTGAGCTTTATGGCAGTATC
>JALVJU010000217.1 GCA_027034005.1 Marinilabiliaceae bacterium | reverse complement strand
TCCGGCTTTTTGATCTCAATGGCATTGTCAGCAGATCCGAAGAGGCTGGCCTGTTGTGAAGCCTTGTCGGCCTGGTATTTGTTGCCGTAGCGTATCAGGTTCTCAATAAAACTTGTCTCTTCATTTTTAAGAGGGGCGAACAGTTGAGCCCTGTGAAATCCGCCAAGGTTGTCAAGTGCTCCCGCGTATGCCAGAGCTTCCAGGTTTTTCTTGTTTACTGTGGTGAGCGGCAATCGTTCAACAAAATCGTAGATATCTTTGAACGGCCCGTTCTTTTCGCGCTCCTCGATGATAGCCTCCACGGCACCTGCGCCTACACCTTTGATACCTGCCATGCCGAAACGGATGGCTCCCTGCTTGTTAACGGTGAACTTTTTGAAACTCTCGTTCACGTCAGGGCCAAGTACATCAAGTTTCATGTTACGGCACTCTTCCATGAAAAGCGTTATCTTGGAAATGTCGTTGAGATTACGGCTAAGTACGCCGGCCATGAACTCAGCAGGGTAATGTGCTTTCAGGTAACCGGTCTGATAGGCGATATGGGCATAACATACCGAGTGTGACTTGTTGAAGGCATAACTTGCAAAAGCTTCCCAGTCTTTCCATATTTTTTCAATCAGTTCTTCCGGTTTCTTCTTAACCTCTTTACATCCATTGATGAACTCTTCGTTGGCAAGACATCCCTTTGTAAACTCAACCTTCAGCTCAGCCATCAGGTCTGCCTTTTTCTTACCCATGGCTTTACGCAGTGAGTCGGACTGGCCGCGGGTAAAACCACCTAAAGCCCTTGACTGGAGCATCACCTGCTCCTGGTAAACGGTAATGCCGTAAGTGTCTTTCAGGTATTTTTCCATCAACGGGTGGTCGTAGGCTATCTTCTCTTCTCCATGCTTTCGCCGGATGAATGACGGGATGTACTCCATTGGTCCGGGACGGTAGAGGGCGTTCATAGCTACCAGGTCTTCGAAGCGGTTTGGCTTAAGTTCCTTGAGGTATTTTTTCATTCCGCCTGATTCGAACTGGAAGATGGCCGTAGTGTGCCCGTCGCTGAACAATTTGAAAGTCTCTTCATCATCAATGGGTATCTCCTCGATATCCAGATCAAATCCTTTGGAAAGTTTTATGTTGTCGATAACCTCCTTGATAATCGACAAGGTTTTTAACCCCAGAAAGTCCATCTTCAGCAATCCAATGGCTTCAACAAATCTGCCATCATACTGCGTGGTGAGCAAATCTTCATCCTTGGTAGGCATTACGGGAATGTGGTGGTCGAGAGGGTCTTTACCGATAAGGATACCGCAGGCATGTACTCCCGTCTGACGCACAGAGCCTTCAAGTGACTCGGCCAGGCTAATGGTTTTCTTGATTAGCGGATTGGGCGATGATTTTTCTTTTATCAGATCGGGTGATTGCTTGTAAGCCTTCTTGAAGTTCATTTTGGGAGCTTCGGGAACAAGCTTTGCCAGGCGGTTCGATTCTGACAGATCGAGCCTCAGTACCCTTGCCACGTCTTTGATGGAGCTTTTGGTGGCCATTGTGCCGAAAGTACAGATGTGGGCTACCTTATCTTTTCCGTACTTCTCGGTCACATAGTCAAGGACTTTCTGCCTGCCGTCATCATCAAAGTCGATATCGATATCAGGCATGGAGATACGTTCGGGATTAAGGAAACGTTCGAACAGCAGGTCGTATTTAATGGGGTCGATGTTGGTAATGCCGGTGCAGTATGCCACTGCCGACCCTGCTGCCGATCCCCGTCCCGGTCCCACAAGTACGCCGTTGTTCTTTGCCCAGTTTATGAAGTCTTGTGTGATCAGGAAATACCCCGGAAATCCCATCCCTATGATAGTGTCCAGTTCAAAGTTGATCCGTTCAAGAATCTCAGGAGGTATGGGGTCGCCGTAACGTTTTTTTGCCCCTTCAATGGTCAGGTACCACAGGTACTCCCCTTCATCTTTAAAGCCCTCGGGAAGGGGGAAGTCGGGCATGATAGGTTTGGAGTTAAGTTCGAATTCCTCTATCTTTTCTGCAACTTCCATGGTGTTGGACAACACTTCGGGAGTATCGCCGAAAAGCCTGAACATCTCCTCGGGTGTTTTCAGCCACTCCTGCTTGGTGTACCGCATTCGCTTTTCGTCGTCAAAGTCCTTACCTGTATTGAGGCAGATGAGGATATCGTGCGCATCGGCGTCTTCCTCGTTCAGGAAGTGGACATCGTTTGTGGCAATAACCTTGACGTCCATCTCTTTTGCAAGCTCGAAGATGACCTTGTTAACCTTTACCTGGTTTTCGGGAACATCATGTTGCACTTTCGGGTCATTGGTGGGATGGTACATCACCTCAAGGTAGAAATCATCGCCAAAAAGGTCTTTGAACCATCTGATTGTATCTTTTGCCCCTTCAATATCCCCTTTCATTATTTTTTGAGGGACCTCGCCGCCAAGACATGCAGTTGAAACGATCAGTCCCTCATGATATTTTTTTAAGATATTCTTGTCGATGCGGGGCTTGTAATAAAAACCTTCGGTATTAGCGATGGAGATCAGTTTAAGGAGATTTCTGTAACCGGTCTCATTTTTGGCAAGAAGGATAAGGTGGTCACCCGAATTATCGAGCTTGTTTTTTTTGTCCTTGTCGTGAAGTGTTCTTCTGGCCACATAAGTTTCACAACCCAGTATCGGTTTTATACCTTCCTTTTTACATGTATCCCAAAACTCTTTTATCCCGAACATCGATCCGTGGTCGGTAAGGGCAAGGGAAGTCATCCCGTTCTCCTTGGCTTTTTTCACAAGCCCGGAGATGCTTGCCGCCCCGTCAAGGATAGAGTATTGCGAGTGCACGTGGAGATGGGTGAAAGGTATGTTTGCCATAATAATGTCAGATGTTACGGTTAAAAAAAAGGATGATCTTATCCGGAAAAATCATTCTGTACAAAGATAATCAATGCAAGCCTTAAGGTAATATTTTTTCATTAAAGGTTATTCACAAGATATTAAACCGGCGGTTAATTTGTTTTATGATAGAAGGATAAAAAATCGGGCGAATTATTCATGGGAATAGGTTTCGCTTAATTTATTGTGGTGAGTCCTGTAATATTTAAGTTCATCGTCGGAGTGGGGCTCTCCGTTTTCTCTTTTTCTACCGGTTTATCTGTGAATTTTCATATGCTTCTCCGGTTGTAGATTATGTCATTAAAATCAGCCATGTTGTTTATTTTATGGATGTAAAGAATATTACTTAAACAATGAGGCATAAATGTATATCTTTAACGATAAAAATTATAGTGATGGGGGTGAAATTCATAACCAACAGGGAACTCTACAAAGAGGTCATTGAACCTGTTTCAAATGCGAGGAGATTTATCTGGATCGGTACTGCCGATATCAAAGACCTGCACGTGAAGCGAGGAAGAAAAGTGGTATCTTTTCTTTCGGTCTTGAATGATTTGATAAAACGCGGCGTAGAGATACGTCTGCTCCATGCTAAAGAGCCAGGTGCCAATTTCCGTCGCTCTTTTGACAAATATCCGGGCCTTTGGGATGCAATGGAAAGGCAACTTTGTCCACGGGTTCATTTTAAGCATATCATCATCGACGGCAGACTGGCATATACGGGCTCAGCCAATCTGACAGGAGCAGGGCTTGGCATAAAAAGCCCTGACAGGAGGAATTTTGAGGCAGGTATTGTAACAACCGATCCGGAACTGATAAGCAGCATCATGAACCAGTTCGATGAAGCTTGGATGGGCAAGTTCTGTAAATCATGCGGAAGGAAGGCCTATTGCAGTGACCCGATAGTGAGACATGTGATCAAAAGATAAACCTTCTTCATTTGAAAACAGCAACTCCCTCCTCTCCGTCAGATTTGGCAAAAGCACGAAACATCCCGGTAGTGTTCATGACAAGGGCCACATTGCCGTCTTTGTCAACACCTATCACACCGCCCCGTCCGTCAACTTTCTCAAGTTTGCCGTTGATCACCTTTTGTGCGGCATCCTGAAGGCTCATGCCCTTGTACTGCATCAGGGCAGAGATATCGTGAGTAACGGTGTAACGGATAAAGAACTCACCATGGCCAGTGGCCGAAAGTGCACATGAGTTGTTGTTGGCGTAGGTCCCGGCCCCGATTATCGGCACATCACCTACGCGGCCGTACATCTTGTTGGTCATGCCACCAGTGGAAGTAGCAGCAGCAAGGTTCCCGTGCTCGTCGAGTGCCACACAACCAACAGTGCCCATCTTCCCTGATTTCTCAAGTACCTTTTGAAGCGACTTCCATCGTTTCTCTGTATAAAAGTAGCTGCTGTCAACCATCACGGCACCATGTTCTTTAGCAAAAAGCGATGCACCTTTACCTATCATCATCACATGCGGTGTCTGCTCCATGACCATCCGTGCCACAGTAATGGGATTCTTAATGTCGCCCACGCCGGCAATTGCTCCAGCATTAAGGTCACGGCCGTCCATGATGGCCGCGTCCAGTTCGTTCCTGACGTCATGGGTGAAAACTGCTCCTTTGCCGGCATTGAACAGAGGGCAGTCTTCAAGATATCTGATCACGCGCTCCACTGCATCGAGCGATGTCCCGCCATCGGCCAGTATCTTTTTCCCAATATCCAAAGCCGCTTTCAGCTCTTGTTTATATCTATCAAGATCGCCCGGCTTGAAATTTTCGGGTTTCATATTCCCTGCACCGCCGTGGACTACAATTGCCCACTTCTGCCGGTCAGGAGCTTTGTTTTTGTTTTGTGATGTGTTGCATGAAGCAAGCATTAAAACGAAAAGGAACAGGATGATTGTTTTCATAACTTTTAATTTGAACTATAAATCTCAGGTTTATTTTATTAATCTCCAAAAAAAGAATCATCATCTGAGGCCCGGAGGGCGGCTCTTTTAGCATATAGGTATTGTCAGGAACAATCGGGCCATATCAATGTGTATGAGTTTGAGTGCTGCCTGTGGCGATATTTTAATCAGGCCACAAGCCGGGAACATAAATTCTTTAACCAATAATATCTTTTATTTTTACTCCTCCTCATGTATATCAAATAGCATTGTTCCTTCAAAAACGTTGAAATGAATATCATAACCCGGATCCA
>JALVJU010000216.1 GCA_027034005.1 Marinilabiliaceae bacterium | reverse complement strand
TGATCATTCCGCCTGCTATCCTGTTTTTCAAAGAACGGGTAACGTTCAAGGAGATTACCGGTGCAGTGATCGCTGTTGCCGGTGTCATCATGTTTTTTATGGGCTAAATATCCGGCACTAAGTGTACCGGATACAGCGGGTTGGCTAGTGAGATTATACCTACTATTTTTACTACACCGCATAAGGTTCTCTCATTTTTCTTACATATAAACTATTGGCTTCAGGGTCGTTGATCACTTCACCTATTTGCGGGTTCCAGGTGACTTTGCGGTTCGTTCTGATAGCGATGTCACCCATGTGGCTTATGGTATCTGAGATAATTGCTTCACTCAAAGGACAGGTTTCTTTTATCTTTCCGGTAATCACATCAACAAACATTTGTCCCATGATATTTCCTTCACTTCTTATTCTTCCATCAGCATTTTTTGGAAAATCATTTAGCTTCTTGTCAAGTTCCGGAATGTTTGATTCAGCAGAAGTCCTGCTTAGTGATATCCATCCTTTTGTGCCATAAAAAGTCGTACCATTTGATGCTTTTAGACGAAGGTGGTCTAATAAACCATTTTTGGCTACATCGTCACTTACGAAATGCAACTCAAGCCCGTTTTTATATTTATAATTCAGGTCCCATGACAAAATGTTATTGTAAATGCCTCCCTTGGGCCAGAATTTTCCGGTCCCTTCGCATGAATAAACTCCGTCCACTTTATCTTTTAAAGCCCAGACCATGATATCAAGCGGATGAGCGCCCCAGCCGGCCAAAAAACCTATGCTGTAGTCGTACTGAAACCATGAGCTATTGTTTGTGACCCTGTCGGGACAAAAAGTGTTTAACCGCGCAGGTCCGGTCCATCTGTCATAATCAAACTCCTTTGGTATAGGCGATTCGTTACAAACAGGATTTGGAACAGGATTTTTTCCCGGTGCCCAGACCTGCACCCGTTCAATATCCCCGATCAGTCCGTCTTTTATCATGTTAACCCCTAGCTTCAGGTGTCGCATGCTGCGTTGCTGGGTGCCATAGTGAAAATGCACCTGATTTTTTTCAAGCTCTTTCTGCAGTATCAGATAATTAGGATAGCTCAAGCCAAGAGGTTTGGCAAGCATGATGTGTTTTCCGGCACGTGCAGCTTTTATGGCTGCAGGAACATGCCAGTGGTCGGGGGTGGTGATATGAACTGCATCAATGTCGTCACGTTCAAGTATCTCAACAAAATTCAGATAGGATTTGCATTCCGGCGCTTTAATCCCGTTCTTCTTGTAGTAATCGTTTATCTGTTTTGTCCAGTTATCCCTCCTGTCCTGCCACACGTCGCTTACGGCAACCTGATAAGATGATTTTAAAGGCATGAAATAGTATTTTAACTCGGCACTGCCCCTGGAGCCCACTCCAATATGTCCGATGTTAATCCTGCTGTTGGCGCCTTTCCAGTTACTGCAGGAAGTAAGTATGGTGGGGGCTATCATCGCTGCTCCCACTCCGGCAGCGGTTGTTTTTATGAAATCTCTTCGTTTAAGGTTTTTAGGGTTTGTTTTTTCCATGGTTTTATTTTTTTAGCCAATTTAGATATTTTTCATATTCTGTGTTCAAAGTATCGGTGGATACATCTCCTTCGATATGCTTTATCCTGTATTTTAAAATGAGATGTTCTCCTTTTGTCAATGTTTTGGGTTTAAAATATAGATATGCCGGGCTTAGGTAGTAAAAAGGGATTTCCTGGCTGTTTACAGTGTACCATGCTTCTCCATCCCGTTTGGAAACTTCAGGTATCATGATAACTGATCCAACCTGCTTTCCGTCAATTCCTTTAAAGCCCATGTAGAGGTAATCACCGGTTTTGCCATTTACATTTATGTTGTCGCCAAAACTTGAGACAAACCGGGAATTCATGAAGTCCTGATTGAACCGTATGGAGAGGCCGGCATATCCGCCCCATGACTTGCCGCCGGGCTCGCCTACTAATGGCGTACGGTCTAATACAACACTATCGGCAACAGCTTCAAAATCCATATTGTAATCCATCAGGACACTCCCGTCTTTTTGAGGAGGAGACACCCGGATTATCCTTGTCTCTTTTAAAACCGTTTTCTCATTCTCAGGATGATATTCAATTTCCATTGTAATCTTTGCGGAATGATCAGCTTCTTTCCTGATCATTATGCTTTTAATATCTGTAATTCCTTCCGAATGGAAGTTTTTATCGATATATTCCCAGTAGTTTTTATCATTAATGTATTTCCAGGAAAACCACTGACCCAGGTGCCACGGGTGGTCATCGGGGCTAAGACAGGTAATCATGTTACGCTTCACAAATATGGGGTGAAAAAAGGGCTTGTCGTATTTGGTGTTAAAGTTGAACTGCCACAAGATCCGTTCATTGTCAAGAAGGGCAAGAGTGGTGTCATTTTCAACCCATGATAATTGAGTTTCTTCCACCGGTACATATTCCATTAGTTCCTGTGGTACCGGCTGAGTGACCTTCCCGGAAGCTGCCCACTCTGCAGCCCGCAATAGCAGGGTTTGAAAACCTGTATTTTGCATTGCCCTCACATCGTGCCCTAAAATGGTATGGAAAATCCTTCCTTTACCGTAACCGGAAACAAATATGGCAGGTTGTTTGCTTAGTCCTTTTTCCAGGAGGTTTTCATTTATTGCACTTCCCAGGACTTGAAATTTTTCATTCTGTTCGGCATTAACCCATAGCTCATCAAAGGTATAAAAGTCAGAAAGCCCTTTTGTAATAGGATGCTCATGATTTTCACTCATCACTTTTACAGGGCTTCTTTTTTTGTGCCATGTGCTATCTGTCCAGGCAGCAGTTGAGATGTTTTTAAAACCTGGCCATTTATAAAATGCTGATGTAGAGGAATGAAAAAACAGCAGGCCGCCTCCGTCTTCTACATATTTTAGCAATCCGTTTTCCGTTTCCTCCGGCCATCTTAAATCATTTTCAGGCCACGAATTCCAATTGCTTATAACCACATCATATTTTTTATATGTGTTGTAGTTTAAGGTGTCAGGCCGGTTTGTTACATCTGATCTAAAATACCCGCTGGCGACAAGCAGATTATTCAGGAACGGAGTTGTTTTTTTCCAGTCGTGGTTGTTGCTCCCGCTTATGATAAGAACATTATAAACCTTTTCTTCTCCGGCTTCCTGTTGGAAACCGGAGAAAAGAAAAAAGGCCATAATGATAAGTGTGATCCTCATTTTATTGTTGGTTAGTTCAATAACGAAACTACTTAAATACCACAACTTCTCAAATATTCTACGCTTTTTAATAAGATATCACTACCACCAACTATTTCAAGGGTGGAATTTTCAATATCTGCATCTTTTAATACATCACAAATCCCTTTAATATCTATGACTCCTTCGCCAAGTGGAATAGTTGAAAATCCGCAACCATAAAGAGTACCTCTTTTTTCAACCCACTCTTCACCCAGGTCTTTCCAGTGAACATGGTGTATTTTATCTTTAAATACCTTTGCCATTTCCACTGGATCAGCGCCCCCCAGCCATGAATTTCCGGTATCGAGGTTAAAACCTATGGATTCAGGATTTCCCAGCAAATCAAATATGCCCTGTAGTCCTTCTATTGTGTCGGTCACAGGGCCGTGGGGTTCCAGCAAAACATGCACACCGTAATCGGCAGCCAATCTTGCGGGTTCGTACAGTTTTTCAGCAATGGTATATACTTTTTGCTCGAAAGAGGAATTTTTGCCCCATTCTGTTTTTGGCTCATTGTCTGTTGTGATAATTTCTTTAACACCAATTGCTGCTGCAAAATGAATTGCCCTCATAATGTCATTGGTGCCATACCTGCTCGGCATTGTAGGGTCAAGCAGGTTAGCATGGGCACAAACGGTTGATATTTTCATCCCATATTTTTCAAATAACCGTTTTACATCAAAAGGGTTATCATCTAAGCTTACTACCGGGGAGAATCCTGCGGTGCCCAGCATGGTAGCGCCTGCACCTGTATCTGTTATGTCCGCAGTGTCAAATCCCATTTCACTGGCTTTCTGTAGCTGGACTTCAACACTTGCAAAAGGTTCGATCAATAAAAATACACCTACGTTCATGATAAATATTTTTTAAATTATTGATAACTTAAACAAATATAGATAGGTATATCCAAAAAAAATTCTAAAATTACACATTGAAATATTTCTTAACTTTGTGTATGATGCCCCAGGATATTCTCACATATTACGATCCGAGTAGAAAGATAATTTATAAAGCTGATTCATGTGATCCTTTGCGTGCGGCATGGAAGAGTAATGAACTGGAGTTAACTACTCTTGTCAGGGGTGAATATCCGGGTAAGTCTTTGATAAAGGATGAATTGCCGGGCGTTAGAAGTATTGGCTACTGGGATATTAAACGTATCCAGAACTGGGGACTGGAATGGCACACGAACGAGGGGATAGAGTTTTGTTTTCTGGAGTCGGGCAACCTTGAATTTTTGATCGATGATAAACAGATAAAACTTCAGCCAAACGACATTACAATCACAAGGCCATGGATACCTCACAAACTTGGCGCCCCTAATGTTACCCTGAGTAAATTGCATTGGTTGATAATTGATGTAAATGTCAGGCATCCTCACCAGCAGTGGCAGTGGCCCGATTGGATAATACTTAACCAAAATGATTTAAAAGAACTTACGTTGAACCTGAGGCAGAATGAACAGCCTCTCTGGAAAGCCAATGCTGAACTACGCAACTGTTTTATTCAGATAGGTAAGATCATAAAAGAGGGACGGAACAATACAGATTCGATGCTGAAGATACAAATAAACAGCATGCTGATGTTATTGCTGGACTTGATACGTGAAGGCGGGAGTGAATTAGACCGCTCTTTGATCGAGAGCAGGAGGTCGGTAGATCTTTTTCTGAAATCACTGGAATCAAAGATTGAAGAAGATTGGACTGTTGTAAAAATGGCTGAATATTGCCATCTGGGAGTTACCCGTTTTACACATTATTGTAAAGAAATATCGAACTGTTCGCCAATGGAATATTTGAACCGGCTCAGGCTGAGAAAAGCTTCTGTGTTACTGTGTGAGCAACCCCGGCTACAGGTTATTGATGTGGCTTTTATGTGTGGTTTCTCATCAAGCCAGTATTTCAACTATGCATTTAAGAAACATTTCAAGATGTCCCCTAACCAGTACAGGAAATTGAAGCTCCGTTGAAAATTTGTTTTAATTGATTGTTTTGGTTACATTTAATAAAGTATTGCTCTGTAAGGTATGAAGTCCAGGGTTTACTTTGTACAAGTGGACAGGGGTACACTTAAGTGAGTTTTTTATGAAAATTACTTCAGATGAATTATGTTCTGATACGAAATGGTTTTGTTGTAAATTCTTCCGGAATAAGAACTGCAGACGTTCTTATCGGGAATAACAAGATAATCGAGATCGCTGAAAATATTCCCCGCCCGGATACTGAAACACCAGTTATCGATGCTTCGGGAAAATATGTGATGCCCGGGGCAATTGATACAAACCGTACTTTTAGTGAATTCGGCAAGGTGCTGAAAGATGAGATGGTGAAACTTTGCAGGGCTGAGATAATTGGCGGAACGACTTTTATGCTTGAAAATATCGAGCCTAAAAAGAAGATGAACTGTGTAGGGGGGCTTTATCTTTCAAAGAACAGGTCGGAGGAAAGTTTGCTGGATTTTGGTTTTCATCTGTCGGTGAACGGCTGGTCGGAGTTTACAGCTAAAGATCTGAATTATTGTTTTGCTCATGAAGGCGTAACAACATTTTATTCCCATGGTTTTGCTGAAAACGGCCTTGATCTGGATATGCTTGCCGATCTTATGGTTAAGATTAAAGAGAAGGGTCTAATGTTACTCATCGAGGTTAGCCATCCGGAGTACAAAGGAAGCGGTTATACGGGTATGAGCCAGATTTATGAACAATCGGTTACAGAACACCTGGCGCAGTTGAAACTGCTGCTTGATATTGTCGTAGGGACAAAAAGCAATGCTACTTTTCTGAATATAAGTTTTAAAGAGGAGGTTGAGCTTATTCAGGAGGCACAAAAAAACCATAAGATATATGTTGAACTTACACTACCATGTTACATAGGGGAGGGAATGAACTTTGTGGTTGACAGTAAAACAATAATGCAGGGGTTCTCCCTGTCGGAAGGGCTGAGCCTCACACCTTATTCAATTTTCTGGTCTTTGCTGAAAGATGATCAGTTTCTTGTTTCAAGGCCTACTCTTCGGGTTTCCAATGTAGATGACAGTCCGGATAATATGGTTTTTAACAGGCCCGATGAATATTTCGTGCTTAAGAATGCGTTGTCTGTTTTGTTTACATCAGGTGTTGCCCGTAAAAATATCACGATTGAAGATTTTTGTAATTTGATATCAGAGAAACCTGCAAAACTGATGGGGCTTTATCCTCAAAAAGGTGTGATCAGGGAAGGTTCGGATGCCGATATCATAATCTGGGATGCTGCTGTTGATAGGAACCTGTATTGTTCATATGCCAGTATAGAAGGTGAAAAGATATCCACAACAAAATTAAAAGGGAAAGCACAGTTCGTTTTTGTAAAAGGGATAATGGCTTACGATGGAGAGGTTTTTTATGGCGATAAACTTAAAGGCCGGTATGTCTACAGGATTCCAATGGCTTCAATCTAACTTGTACTTGTTAATTGAGTTCAGTCTTTTTACTGCATCTTTCCTTTTAAAGTATAGAAACATAGATGGAAGGTAGGCGATAAAAATCCCTAAAATAAAAATGAGAAGGGAAAGTTTGAGCATTCCCAGGTTACGCAAAGAGTAACCAAGAATGACAAATGCAATATTGACGGTACCCAGAATCAGACTAGTCTGAATATGTGTAAATCCCAATGCGAGCATTCTGTGATGGATGTGATTCTTATCGGCAGTAAAAGGTGATTTGCCCTGTGATACCCTTAAAAAGAAAACCCTGGTAGTATCGATTACAGGAACTATCAGAATAGCAAGCGCTACTGCCGGTCCTGAATTCATGGTGTACGGGTGATTGGGGAATTTTGACGGAATTGTAAATTCTGAAAAATGTATTGCCACGACCGAAAGAAGAAAACCAAGCAGTAATGATCCGGTGTCACCCATAAATATCTTTTGGCGTTTTGAAAAAACATTATAATAAGAAAAGGCAAGTAATCCGCCCACAAGTGCAGAACTCATGATAGGGATATGGTAATTCCCATTGATGTAAAACCATATCCCAAATGAGACGATGGTTATGATACCCGTTATGGCTGCCAGACCGTCTATTCCGTCAATCAGATTGAAGCCGTTGATAATGAATATCATTATAAAAACAGAAATGATCACGCTTGCAAGGTAGTTGATGTTTAAACCGAAGAAGCCGTGCAGGTCTGTAATCCTCAGGTCTCCCATACCTACGATAATTAGGGCGGCAATAATCTGACCCAGAAGTTTAACTATAGGAGCAGTAACAAGAATATCATCTTTAATGCCAATGCCGAAAATGATAATTATTGCAGGAATAAGAAAGGGTATTTTTGTAAATTCGAACCAATCGACAAAAAGGGAATAAGTGAACATGAAACCAATGAATATCGCAAGTCCCCCAAGAGTTGGGATGCGGCCCTTGTGAACGGTCCTGTGGCCGGGCTCATCAAAGAGATTCTTCTGGTGTGCAACCCTCAGTATTGTCGGAATGGAAAAGAAAACAATAAAAAACGAAATTATTCCGGCAAAAGGGATAAGCAGTCGTATAGTGTAATCGTTCATGTTTCAAGCAAGTATCAGTCCTGAATGCAAAATTACTCAATTAATTTTATTCTGTCAGGTTAAAATGTCAATAACAACTAAAAAACGATGATTATACTTAATTATTACAATAGAAAAGATTATTTTTGAGCCATAACATTTTTCCTTGAAATGCTAAATCTGATCAGGTTATGAATTTTTTAAGAAATACCCTTTTGTTTTTATATAAACCTTTACTGTTTTTGATGGCAGTTTTATACATGTCAGGGTGTATCCCGCAAAAAGAGACTGTTTATCTTCAGGACCACAGTGATAAAAAAGATTATGAGAATCCGTACAAAAAATATACATCAATAACGGATAAATATTATCTACGGCCAAATGACTATCTGTATATCCATGTAAGAACACCGGATCCTAAATTATCTGAATTCTTCAATCAGAGTTCATCAACAAATATGGGTGGGGGCAATAATCAGAACTATAAGTTCTTTTATTATCTGATAGATGACAGCATGAATATTGATTTCCCTTATGTCGGGAAGATAAACCTGTCAGGCTGTAATATAAAAATGGCAAAAGAGAGAGTAAAGGAAGCATTAAAGCCATTTCTTAAAGATGCCGATCTAATTATAAAACTTGCATCCAATACATGTACTATCCTTGGCGAAGTACGAAAACCGGGTGTGATAAAAATGGAGAAAGATCAGATCACAATTTTTCAGGCATTTGCAAAAGCAGGAGACATCAGTCCTTTCGGAAAGAAGAAGAAAGTGAAACTTGTGCGCCAGACACCTGATGGTGAAGTTACATACATAATTGACCTGACGGATAAAAATATAGTTAATTCGGAATATTATTATATCTATCCCAATGATCTGCTTTATGTTCGCCCGATGAAAGCGAAGATGTGGGGTATTGGAGAATCCTTCTCCATTGGAATTATTGCATCAGTTTTGGCTCTTGCTTTAACTATCAGTACTTTAATCAAGTAATAAAATCTCTTTTTTAAATGACAAACCAGAACGGAAAATCTGTTAACGGCCATTTTACCACATCGGATAATGCAGGGGCAATGTTCAATCTGGATTTTAAGAAGCTTTTTTTTGATCTCTTAAAATATTGGTGGCTTTTCCTGATAACGGTTCCATTAAGTTTATTGGTTGTGTGGACAATTCATCGTTATGTTGTTCCTGTTTATAAGGCTAATATGTCTGTTTTGATCGATGTGAAAGGAGACCAGGGACCACAAAAAACGGATATGATGAAGGGGTTTGTTCTTACTCCGGGAATGAGCAATGTGGACAATCAGATTGCTATCTTGTCGTCACGAAAGATCTTTCAGAAAACATTAGACAGACTGGATTTTTACCTTGGATACTATGTACAGGGAAGAGTGAAAAGTACAGAGCTATATCACAGTTTTCCGTTTACGGTATATTTCGATTCGGCACATGTCCAGATATTGAATACGCCAATATATATTAAACCTTTGGATGACAAAAGATATGAATTGTCTTTTAGTACGGAAGGAGCGGCAACCTATAATTATAAAGAGAAGAGAACAGAAGGCAGTGTAGGAGTTGTTGGTTTTAAGAAGGTTTATAATTTTGGGGATATTGCAAAAACACGATGGTTTTCTGTTGCTGTTTACTGTAATGGTTGTGCATCCCAAAAGGGGTTCGATTACTACATGCTGTTCAATCATCCTCAAAGTCTTGTGAGCGCTTACCGGTCACGGTTTTCAGTGTTTAAGGAAGATGAGACTTCGTCCATTGTACATCTCTCTTTAACTGGTACTAACAATCAAAAGAATATTAAATTTCTTAACACCCTGGCGGAGGTTTTTATTGAATCAAATCTTGAAGAAAAAAACCAGATAGCCACAAATACAATAAACTTTATCGAGCAACAGCTCAGTAAGATTGCTGATTCCTTAAGGTATACAGGATCGGAACTGAGCGAGTTCAGGACAGAAAACAGGATACAAAGCGTGTCGAGTAAAGCGGAATATCTTTTCAGTACATTGAAATCACTTGAGTTTGATATCGCAGCCAAAGATGTAACAAAAGATTATTATTTGTACCTGAAAGACTACTTCTCAGATGATGAAAATATGAATCAGGTTCTGGCACCGGCAATGTACAAAGTTGATAACCCTATACTTTCTGAGCTGATAAATCAGATAATTGAGATCAATGCCGAGAGGCTGTCGTTTATGGGAACTTATGCAGAGAAGCTCAATCCCGGTGCTGTAGATCTTGAGAAAAAACTTGATATTGCAAGGAAAACTCTCATAAAAGCTATTGATAGCCAGATGCAAATCCTGGGAGAAGCAGAAAACCGTCTTCTGGATCAAAAAAAGAAAATTGAAGAGGAGTTGAAAAAGCTTCCCGAGACCGAACGCAGAATGCTCGGGATAGAGAGGAAGTTCGAACTTAACAATGAAGTTTACACTTTTCTGCTCAGAAAACTGTCAGAGTCTCAGATACAGAAAGCATCGAACACTCCTGACCATCAGGTGCTAGAGGAAGCACAGTCGCAAGGTGTAGTTTATCCTAACAAATCGGCAGACAGGAAAAAGGCGGTTTTGATAGGTTTGGCTCTTCCCTTGCTTTTTATCGTTGTTCGTCAGTTGCTGAACAATAAAGTTACTTGTCAGGCAGATGTGGAGAGTATTTCGGACCTTCCATTTTTAGGGCATATTTTGCACAACAAGAAAGAAGAGTCAAATGTTATTGCATCACATCCAAAATCAGTCATTACAGAAACTTTCCGCAGGGTGAGGTCGCGCCTTGAATACATTAACCAGGGCAAGGAGTCACCTGTGATAACAGTAACATCATCAATGCCTGGAGAAGGAAAGACCTTCTGTGCTTTGAACCTTGCCTCTGTATTTGCACTAGCCGGCAAAAAGACCTTGCTGGTAGGTTTTGATATGAGAAAACCCGGTTTGAATAAACTGCTGGGTATATCAAAAGAGGAGGAAGGTATCTCCAATTACTTAATCGGAAAAGTTACTTTCGATGATATCATCACAAAAACTTCTGATATGGACAACCTTGATGTGATAGGTTCCGGGGTCATACCTCCTAATCCTTCAGAACTGATAGGTTCGGACATGATGAAAAAATTTGTGGAGGAAGCCAGGAACAGATATGATATCATTATTTTTGATACACCGCCGATGGGAATTGTTGCTGATCCGTATCTGGTTGCAAGGCATGCTGATTCAGTGGTTTTCCTTATCAGACAAAATTACACCATAAAGGAAGTCCTTATACATACCCTGAAGAACATGGAAGATGAAGGGATAAAGCATGTTGGTCTGTTGCTTAATGATGTGACCATCAAGAAAGCAGGATACGGGTATCGGTACGGATACGGTTACGGGTATGGTTACGGTTACGGGTATGGTTATGGCCAGGGATATTACGAAGACTAATCTTCCGGGTTGATTCAGGACAATGCCTTAGTTATTCTGTTCATTGCTTTTACAATGTTTTCTTCACTTGTAGCATAGGACAGCCTGATACATTCCGGTGTTCCGAAAGCATTACCGGAAACCGATGCAACTTGGGCTTCTTCGAGCAGATACCACGTTAAGTCATCGGCCTTGTTTATTTTTCTTCCGTTAAATTCTTTACCGAACAAAACGCTTACATCAGGGAAGAGATAGAATGCACCTTGTGGTTCCATGACATTTATTCCTTCCATCTTTTCAAATGCTTCAACAATGATGTCCCTTCGTTTTTGAAAAATGTTCTTCATTTTTTCCGTTTCATACATCGGTCCTGTCAGCGCCTCAACAGCTGCCATCTGGGCAACAGAGTTTACCCCGGAGGTAACCTGCCCCTGTAGGTTAGAGCATGCTTTGACCAGCCATCCGGGAGCGGCCATGTAACCAACACGCCAACCGGTCATTGCAAAACTCTTGGAAACACTGTTCACTACTATCACTTGTTCTCGTATGTCTTCAATTTGTGCAGGGCTGAAATGTTTCCCTTCATAGATTATGTGTTCGTACACCTCATCGGTAATTACAAAAATGTCCGGGTGTTTTTTTATCACAACAGCAAGTTCCCGCAGTTCATCCTCTGAATAAACTGCTCCTGACGGGTTAGAAGGAGTGTTGAGGATTATGGCTTTTGTGTTACCGGATATTGCATCTTCGAGTTGCTGAGGTGATATCTTAAAGTTATGGGCAATGTTTGTTTCAATTACCTTTGCGGTTCCTCCTGCAAGTTTTATCATTTCACGGTAACTTACCCAGTAAGGGGCAGGCAGGATAACCTCATCACCGGGATCCAGCAATGCTATCAGAATATTAGTTATCGTGTGTTTGGCCCCATTGGAGACCATGATGTTTGAAACATCGTAATTCAGGTGGTTTTCATTTTTGAATTTGTTGACTATGGCTTCCCTTAATTCGGGATATCCTGCTACGGGGGCATAATGCGAATAATCGTTGTCGATGGCCCTTTTTGCTGCATCTTTTATGTGTTGCGGTGTAGGAAAGTCCGGTTCACCCAGGCTCATGCTTATGACCTCTGCTCCTTTTGCCCGCATCTCATTGCTTTTGCGGGTCATGGCAATGGTCTCTGATTCGGCAAGTGAAGAGATTAGTTTCGAGAGTTTTTTATGTTGTGATGTCATTGCTTATATTTTTCCCGGGATGGGCAATTTTATGTTGTTAAGAGTTTAAAATAAATATTTGTACGGTCAGAGTAATAGATTTTTCATATTTTTAGAACAAATTCTTCAAGGTCATTACAAATTTAACCAAAAAACAGAGAAAATGGATTTTATATCTGATAATACCGGATGTATTGTTTCTGCCCTGATATTAGTTATCCCCGTGCTGTTGCTTGTTCGCTGGTTCCTGAAAAAAGAACTTGAGGAGAAACGAATAAGCAACATCACAGCAGCAAGGAAAGAGATCATGCCCCAGAAACTTCAGGCATATGAAAGACTGGCACTGTTGCTTGAGAGGGTTGCTCCCGAATCTTTGGTTTTGCGCGAACAGAGGCAGGGGATGAATAGTCTGAAATTTCATTCTCACCTTCTGCGCGTTGTGCGAAATGAGTTTGACCATAATTTGGCTATGCAGGTCTATGTAACACAAAAAACATGGGAGTTGATCGAGACTGCCAGGACGGAGCTTCTTAAACTGATAAACTCAAGCGCTGCTACAGTGAACCCGGAAAGCAGTTCCATTGAGCTGGGACGTACAATAATCGAGAATAGTACCGGTGATGTAAAGTATCATTTTAAGAAGGCCCTTGATGCTTTGAAAAAAGAAGCGGAACTTTTGTACAGGAAATGAAAATATCACTGATAACAGTTACGTATAATTGCGAAGAAACCCTTTCCGATACTTTTGACAGTGTGAGGTCGCAGAACTGTGAGCAACTGGAATATATTGTCATCGACGGCGGTTCGTCCGACAGTACTGTAGATATCATAAAGCAAAATGAGGATATCATCTCATATTGGGAGAGTGAGGCCGATGAAGGTATTTATGATGCAATGAACAAAGGACTGCGGCGTGCAACAGGTGATGTCATTGGCTTCCTCCATTCCGATGATATGTTCTTTTCTGGCAATACGCTTAAAAGTATCATCGAGGTGGCTGAGGATGAAAGTCCTGATGTGATTTACGGAGACCTTGAGTATGTTAATGCAAAATATACAGATAAGGTAATCCGCAGATGGAACAGCTGCGATTTTAAGGGCTCCCTTCTAAAGAAGGGGTGGATGCCGCCTCATCCGACACTCTACATCAGGAAACAAATAGTTGAGGAAACTGGATTTTTCGATACATCTTTCAGGATAGCGGCTGACTACGATTACATCCTTAGGTTGTTTACCCGGAAAGGGTTGAAAACACATTACCTGCCAAAGGTTATTGTTAAAATGCGGCTTGGCGGAGAAAGCAACAAAAGTGTTTCCAATATTATCCGCAAATCGAAGGAGGATGTAAGGGCATTGAGAAAGAACAAGGTTGGCGGGCTGTTCACTTTGATAGGGAAGAACTTGAGTAAGATACCACAATTTTTTAAATAGATAATAGATTTAGTCGGGGCGCGACTTAAAGTCGCACTCCGACTAGAATTATAATGAAAAAGAATATCGACATAAAGTGGTTTGACAAAAAGTTTAGTCCTGCAGAAAAGGCAGTGCTGGATACTCTTTTTCGTGAAAAGATGCCTGATGATTGTGCATCATGTGATGAAGATGAGTTTGTGGGTTTTGCCGGGAAGAACGGTGTGTCATCCTTAATCTACAAAAAGATAAGCGCAGGAAAAGAAAATGTGTTCCCGGATTTACTTCTTTCAAAGTTGAAAAATGACTATCTGAGGACTCTGGTTTTTAATACCAATCTTTTAAAAAAGGCGCTGGAGATAAACTCTGTTCTGGACAATGAGGGTATCTCTGTAGTTTTCCTTAAGGGTATCTTGCTTGCTCCGTTTGTTTACAAGGATGTTGCCTTGAGGCCTATGAGCGATATCGACTTTCTTATTCCTGATAAGGATGTTAAAAAAGCATACGATGTGCTTATATCAAAAGGGGCCGTTCCTGCCGATCCGGTAGAGAAAGATAATCCGGACAACCATCATCTGCCAATGATAATCTTTAACGGTGCTCCTGTCGAAGTTCACCGTTCCCTTTCGCCTAAGGAAACGGATT
>JALVJU010000215.1 GCA_027034005.1 Marinilabiliaceae bacterium | reverse complement strand
CTCTTTCCATACCGGTCCGTCAGCGCCGATCCATTCGGGAATGGTGCCCCCGATCTGATCGGGGTAAAAGTGGGAGCCCCGAAAGAATCGGGGTAATTACTCCTAAAGTCGAAATAAAATCCGGTCGCCGCCAATTTTTAGGAAGCCTCAGTAGTTTATTCTGCTGGGGCTTTTTTGTGACCACGGATTTCACGGATTAACACGGATTGTGTTTTACAACAATCGATGTAAAATCTTTCGCTAATTTGCAAAGATGGTAATGGCCTTAGAGCTGTGTGGGAGGTGACCACGGATTTCACGGATTAACACGAATTGTGTTTTACAACAATCGATGCAAAATCTCTCGCTAAGGCGCAAAGACAGTCAGGGCCTTAGAGCGGTGTGGGGGTGTCCACGGATTTCACGGGTTAACACGAATTGTGTTTTACAACAATCGATGCAAAAGCTTTCGCTAATTTGCAAAGATGGTAAGGGCCTTAGAGCGGTGTGGGGGTGACCACGTACCTGTACGGATGCCTTTAAGAAGCCGGGGGTTTCTATTCTGGCGGAGCCCCCGGTTAGAGTATGTAAAAGTTGGTTTTAACAACCTTGATTTTTACAGCATGAACTCTATACCTATGTTGAAGGCCCAGTTGTCTATCTCTTTGGGGAGGTGATAGGGGCCATAGCGGTAGTGGACAGCAAAGCCGTATTTTGCAACGAGCTGCCTGAACAGGTTATTGAAAAATATGCCGGATTCGTAGTATCCTTTGTCGAAAGAGTAAACAGAGGAGGCGCCGTCCCCGAAGCCGATGTTTGTGGTCAGTATCACTTCCGGCTTGAATTTTATCGGTTTGTTCTGGAAAAAAGAAATCTGATGCTTCAGGTTCAGTATGGCAAAACGGTCGGCGGCAAATTCATTCAGCCGCATTGTAGCCATCGAATAAGGTATCTCCAATCCGAAAGATTTGTATGAGCCGAATGAGCTGTAAAGCAGTGTTGCCGGTACGTCACCAGAGATTATCCCGCCTTTTATCCTGATGGTGGAAATGTTTGCAGGATTTATCCTTATGTCCTGATTTATCTGTGCTTCGTATTTCTGGTATGTGAATTTTTCAGGCCTGTTGCCTGAACCGTATGTGAAATTGGCCCATACCTTCGGCCATCCTGAACTATTCGATACCCGTCCGAAAGGGGTATCTGAGAATGTCTCCTTGTTTATCCATTTCAATTTTATCGAATACTCTTTTGTGTCAAAAGGCGGCACGGTATCCGGATCGACCGAGAACCTGTACTCTTTTTGCGGGGTGATGGAAGAATATTTGAACCCTATGCCTGTTTTGAAATATTTCAGGAAACGGAATTTTGCATCCACGGTGTACCCTTTTGTGTTATCCATCGTTTCGTACAGGAACCGCTGGAACGATTCGGGTGAACGTATCTTGTATGCTTCCAGAAAAGAGAACGTACCTGTAGCATACACATCATCCTTGTAGTAAAACGACATCTCAGCATCATTCTTTTTCCATGGGGTGATGTTGAACCCTGCGCCGAAATTCGATTTGTCGATTTTTAAGGCATAGGTGTAGTATCCCCCGAAAGAGAAATATTCCGACAATTTTTTATTGGTACACAGGCCTAAGCCTGGTTTGAAACCTTCGTAACCGTTGTAATCCAGGAATTTTCTGTAATCGATATCGATGATGCCCCATGGTATGTTGCCTTTAACGACTGCTTTCTGCAAGGTTATCAACTTGTCAAGATGCTTCATGCGGCCGATGCTGTCCACAAGAAAATATGTAACAGAGTCTTTATGTGTCAGTGGCGAATACCTGAAAGAGCCTAATGCGACATTGTTTTTATTATCAAGATCATCCTTAAAAACCACATTGTTGAAATCGCTTGCAGTGAGCCTGGGTTTCAGGTTGATGGCTGTTACATAACTTTTTCCGGAGGCAACGACAGGAAGGTTGATATTCTTTTGTTTCGACAGTTTAATGTTTTTTATTGTCAGGTTACTCTCCATCTGAAACGGAAACCATACGGAGTCGTCGACAAGCCTGTAGTTTTGCCGGATCTTTAAAATGTTGGAATTGTCCGATGAAGTTGATTCCACCGACACCGTTTTTATGGCCCAGTCAGGTTGATAAATGTGTAGTGCGCCTTCAAGACCGGTGAAGTTCTTCCCTTTTTTCGGTTTGAATTTTATGTAAAAAATGGTGTCGTTCCGGGCATTTACAAGTGTGTCTGTCAGAAGAAAAGAGTAGAATTTCAGTCCCTGGTCGGAAACAGGATTAAGGTACACCATGTCAAGAAGGCGAATGTACTTGTTGTAGAATGTAAAAGGCTGCAACTGTGCCGAAAGGTACGACAGGGCAGGGTCTTTGAAGCCGCTGACCCGTCCCGATATCAGACGTTCGTTCGTCTTGTCAGGTTTAAGGTGTTTCTTTTCCGAAACGGATTCTATAAGCAGGAGATATGAATTCTTGGAGAACAGTTTTAGCCTTTGCAGGTCAGGATTACCTGATATGTCCAGGGTGTCAGGGATGTCAAAAGAGAAGTTCAGTTTGTGGTATAGTATACATGAGTAGTTAGTTGTGAGGTCCGGATTGTGTTTGTTTTTGTTCGAGACCACCCTCTTCATGATGGTCAGTGCCGGGTTTTCGCCCGGATATACATTGATATCGGATAGCCTGATTATTTCAGGTTCAAGTTTTATTACCGGGGACTCCATCAGGGACATGATGTCCGTTTCCTTTTTCTTGTATCCTACGCAGCTGAAAACGACAGGGTTTTTCATCATGTTCAACGATGCCTTAAACTCTCCGTTCAGGTCGGAGATTGTTCCGGTCTTTCCGTCGCCGAACGAAATGTTTGTGAACGGGACAGGCTCTTTTGTCACTGCATCAATGACCTTTCCGTTAAAGACTTGGGAGGAGATTGCATTAAAAAAGAAAACAAAAAGTCCGGAAAGGATAAGTTTTAAAAAATTGTATTTTTCTCCTGGTATGACTTTTTGATGTGTCGGTCTGAACATATATCACAAAATGTTATTTCCAGAAACCTGCTTTAAGTCTTGATATCTCGCGTGTGTTGAGCATTCTCCATTTGCCGCGGGATATCCCCTTTTTTGTTAATCCTGCAAAGTAAACCCTGTCGAGTTTCACCACCTTGTACCCCAGATGTTCGAAGATTCGCCTGACAATACGGTTCCTGCCTGAGTGAATCTCAATACCTACCTGTTTCTTGTCTGTTTTTTCCACGTAGCTCACGGCATCGGCAGCTATTACCCCGTCATCAAGTTTAATGCCTTCGCCAATCTCCTGTATGTGCTCTTTTGTCACAGGCTTGTCCAGGAATACGTGATATATTTTTTTTGTAAGGTGCTTTGGATGGGTGAGTTTCTTGGCAAGGTCGCCGTCATTGGTGAACAGCAGCAGTCCGGTGGTGTTCCTGTCGAGTCGGCCTACAGGATATATCCTTTCATCGCAGGCACCTTTTATAAGCTCCATCACGGTATGTTTTGCATGTGGGTCGCTTACCGTGGTTACGTAATCTTTCGGTTTGTTGAGCAACAGGTAAACTTTGTTCTCTGCATTCAGTTTCTTGCCTTTGTATCTCACATCATCCTTCATGGAAACTATCGTGCCCATTTCGGTAACGACCTTTCCGTTTACAGTAATCTCTCCTTTTTTTATCAGTTCATCGGCCTCACGGCGGCTGCAAACACCTGCATTTGCAATGAAACGGTTCAGCCGGATACCCTGCTTGACGCTTTCTTTTTTATGATCTTTACTGTGAAGTTTGCTTTTGAAAGGTTTTTTATCTGATCGTATTTTATTTAATGAATATCTTTTTTTCTCCATTTTCAGCCAATTAATTTTATTTTTACAAAGGTGATAAAAAATAAACTCTTATTTTTAAAAAATACATTTTTTAATGCTCTTTATAGAGGTTGATAAATAACAAATTACAAAGATATGACTTTAATAAAATCTATTTCAGGTATCAGGGGTACGATAGGGGGAGTGCCCGGTGAAGGGCTTTCTCCTCTCGATATTGTGCGTTTTACAACGGCCTATGGCGTATGGCTGAAAAACAACAGTTCGTCAGATAAGTGTAAAGTTGTTGTTGGGCGGGATGCCCGTATTTCCGGCAAGATGGTCGAGAATATCGTAATTGGCAGTTTGCAGGGTATAGGTATTGATGTGATAAACATTGGTCTTGCGACGACCCCAACAACTGAGATTGCAGTGGTGAATGAAAAAGCTGACGGCGGAATAATCCTCACCGCCAGCCATAATCCGAAACAGTGGAATGCCCTTAAGCTGCTCAACAGTAAAGGTGAGTTCCTTACAGCTGACAACGGCAAAGAGGTTTTGTCCATTGCCGAAAAGGAAGATTTTATGTTTGCCGAAGTTGACGATCTGGGTTCTGTAACTGAAAAATATGTTTACACTGATTTTCATATCCAACATGTTCTTGATCTTGAAATGGTGGATGTTGATGCTATCAGAAATGCAGGCTTTAAAGTTGCTGTCGACTGTGTTAATTCTGTTGGCGGGATAGTGTTGCCTAAATTGCTTAAAGCACTGGGAGTAGAGGAGGTGCTGGAGCTTTTCACCGATCCTACGGGCGAGTTCCCTCATAATCCGGAGCCGTTGCCTGAGCATCTAACGGAGATATCATCTTTGATCAAAGAAAAAGGCGCTGATGTGGGCTTTGTTGTCGACCCTGATGTTGATCGTCTTGCGATAATCAATGAGGACGGGTCGATGTTCGGGGAGGAGTATACCCTTGTTGCCGTTGCTGATTACATTCTTTCGAAAAAAGCAGGTAATACAGTTTCCAATCTTTCATCCACAAGGGCATTGAGGGATGTTACCGAAGCCCACGGCGGGGAATATTTTTCTGCAGCGGTTGGAGAGGTTAATGTTGTTGCAAAGATGAAGGAGGTCGGTGCTGTTATCGGCGGTGAAGGGAACGGAGGAGTGATCTATCCTGCCAGTCATTACGGACGGGATGCCCTTGTTGGCATAGGCCTGTTCCTGACACATCTTGCAAAATCAGGGAAAAAATGTTCTGAGTTGAGGGCAACTTACCCGGATTATCACATATCAAAAAAT
>JALVJU010000214.1 GCA_027034005.1 Marinilabiliaceae bacterium | reverse complement strand
ATCAGTGGATATATTTGCCTGCCCTTAAAAAGGTTAAGCGTATTTCGAGCGACAGCAAGAGTGATTACTTTATGGGATCAGACTTTACCTATGATGATCTGGGTGACAGAAAACTTGATGCTGACACACATAAACTATTAAGGGAGGAAACCATTGACGGTAAAGAGTGCTACGTTGTTGAGAGTGTTTCGAAAGATGAGGATTATATGTACTCCAAAACCATAACCTGGATCAATAAAAGCAATTTTGTCGGCGTTAAAAAAGAGTTTTATGATGAAGATGGGGAACTGCTAAAAATATTGTCGATAAAAAATGTTGAGAAAATTTCCGGATACTGGACTATCACACACTCAGAAATGAATAATGTGCAGCAGAATCACAAAACCATTATTGAGTTAAGTGATATTAAAATCAATACAGGCGTACCTGCATCTAAGTTCAGTGTTCGTATGATGATGAGAGGAATATAACTGGTCTTCTTTTAAGAAGATAAATAGGGAATGGTGACCTGGTGCAAGTTTTTTTTAATGCGTAATAATGTTAAAGTATAATATCATTTTAGTTTTAATAATTTTTAGTGCTCTTGAATCACTTGCACAGGAAGATGATGTTATACCTGAAATTAACGTTAGTATAATATCGATGATCAATGAGGGGAACAGTTATATCACCTTTCCAACCGATATTGGCAACCTTGAGCCTTTATGGTTTGAAGCCAATTTGAATCCCAGTTTTCATATCCGGCAAAACAAAGATTCAAGGTTAATGGGTGTGCTAACCCCTCAGATCATTTTCCGAATGTATCAGGAGCCATCATTCCCGATAAGAACGCCCAGTTTTATTCCCCAGATAACAGCTTATTATAAACTGATATCAAAAACGGAAGCAAAAAGCCTGAGTATAATGGGAAAATTCGCTCATCACTCTAACGGGCAAGATGGCGAATTCTACAATGAAGATGGAGAAATTAATCTCCGGGATGGAAGTTTTTCTACAAACTATATGGAGTTTGGCCTAATAAAAACCAACTATGTCAAAAAACTCAGGGCTGTACAATTTTTCAGCACTTCGCTCGAAATACACCCAAAAGGGTTGTCGAGTGATGAACTTGATGGCATGTATGGATTTTACAGATGGAACAGCTCTTTCTCTATTTTTAAGTTGCCTGCTGATCCAGACAAAAAAGTTAAAAGGTCAACAATTTCAATAAAGGGCAAAACATCGTGGATGTTTGGTGAGCTTTATGACTGGAACACATGTAATATTAACAGGCTTAATATCAGTTTCACGTTCTTCTATCATCCAAAGTTCCTTGAAGAGATTGGTTTATTTGCTCATGTATACCATGGAATGGATTATTACAACATATATTTTAACCATCAGATCACTGTTTTGCGTTTTGGAATAATGACAGACAAATTAAGATTTTAAAAATAAAAATAGTAATACCATGAAAACGAAAGGAATCATATTGGTACTTTTTATTGTTTCGCTATTTGACCTGAAAGCTCAAAATGTTGATATGACGGGTTTTGTAAGGAACTATACTAGTGTGTTGTATAATAATGGCGACTTCAATATGCTTCAAAATACGTTTAACGTGAATTTTGAAACAATCGGCGATAAGGGTGCTCTCAAAGCCAACCCTATGATCTACCTGTATGGCATTGATAGTATTGACTTCCGGTTGAGGGAAATATACCTTGATCTCTACTTCAACAGTATTGACCTCCGGATAGGAAAGCAGCAGGTAGTGTGGGGCAAGGCAGATGGAGTGTTCATAACCGATATCGTTTCTCCGCTTAACCTTACAGAGTTCTTACTGCCTGATTTTGATGAGATAAGGATCGGAGTTTACTCTGTTAAGTTCGACTACTACTTTGGCAACAGCACAATAGAGGCTATCTGGAAACCAATTTATGCGGGGAACGAATTGCCACCCCGGGGATCAATCTGGTTCAAGCCCCCTGAGTTCCCGGCGCCCCCTACATTCGATTATTCGAAGGAAAAGGTCGATGTTAATATAAAGAACAGTGAGATGTACCTGAAATATTCTCTCTCTTCATCAGCAATTGATTTCGATGTTATGGGTGCCTATGTATGGGACCAGACAGCAAGTATGCATGTAGAGAGAGAGGTTGGGCTTGATTCTCTTGGTAATCCGGTGCTTAAAGGATTGTTTATCACTCCGGAGCACCATCGTCTGTACGTTGCCGGTGGTTCATTTACTTCAACAATTAAAAGTTTTGTTTTAAGAGGTGAAGCTGCGTACTATAATGGTAAGTATTTCCAGACTGCTGACCCTTTGGCAGAGGGAGCTTTAACACAAAAAAATTACCTGCACTATGTCCTGGGCTTAGATTACGGAGTAGGTAATTTGAAGTTAAGCACTCAGTTTATTCAAAAATATATCATGGATTATGATGATTTTATTGATGAGGATGAATTCCAGAACACAATGACATTTCTTGCACGATACGATGCTATGCGTGAGACACTTCATCTGGAGCTGTTTTCGTATGTTGGACTTAATTATGGCGATGCCTTAATACGTCCAAAAGTTACTTACGACCTTTTTGACGGCTTCTCAATCCTGCTTGGGTCAAATATTTTTGTGGGGGATGAGCGCGGCATGTTTGGCAGATACGGTGACAACTCTATGATCTATACTAAAATTAAATATAATTTCTAAAATTCAACTTAAATATGAAAATGAACATAAACAGGTCGGCATTACTAATTGGGCTCTTTTTTTTAACAACGTTAGTTTTTTCACAAGAAGCTGATGACATTATTGGAAAATATCGTCTTCCTAACGGTCTGGATGTTGAGATATTTAAAACCGAAGAAGAATACAGCGGTAAAATAATTGCCCTGAACGGCTATGAAGATGGAGAAACAAAAGATGTAAAAAATCCTGATAAATCGAAGCGCAACGAACCTTTGATAGGAATGATCATTTTTAAGGGGCTAAAGTTTGACACTGAAGATAAGGTATGGAGTGACGGCAATTTGTATGGACCAGAGAAGGGTATTTATGTCGATCTCAAAATTACTGAAGTAAAAGACAATGAGATAAAGGTTGTTGCATCAAAATATTTCTTTCATAAATCTCTTATCTGGAAAAAGATTAAAGAAGTGTGAGAACTAAAGGAAATCAATTATACAATAAAAGGTAATTTTGGCTTGTTAAATTGCCTGCGGGGTTAATCCATTTGAGGAGTTAAGTTAACCTTTAAGGAAAACAATCATACTAATTATCATTCAATAATCCTCTCCTTGATTTTTATTGCCGGATTCCCGCGGTAGATACTGTATGCATCTATATCGGAGGAGGCAACGCTTTGAACTGCAAGTACAGAGTGCGAATGGCAGGTGACACCTCCTGTTACAATGCTTTTGGCGCCTATCCACACGCCGTCTTCAAGTGTTATGGGGGCTATCATCAGGTCGAATGTTGTTTTTTTGTAGTTGTGGTTGCCGTTTAGCAGGAGTACTCCCTGCGACAGGCAGCAGTTGGCTCCGATGGTAACGGTGTCTAGACAGTCTATCCACACCCTTTCACCGATCCAGGTGTAATCACCGATACTCAGTTTCCACGGATATTTAATGTTCACGCCTGGTTTTATCACTACTCCTTTACCTATCTTCGCCCCGAACATACGCAGCAGCCATACTTTCAAGGATGACACAGGGTTAAAAGAATTGATGAAAAACAGGGAGTTGGTGAAATACCACAAGGTGCGTTTCATCACTCCGGCACCTTCATCGAACCAGTCGTTGTTGTATTTTGATAGGTCGGTTTTGTTCATGGATATGTTTTGATATACAAATATGGGAATAGTTTTTCATAAAATGAATTTATGGTTGTTGAATGTTAACCCTAAAGTAACACCGTGAATGGTACACAGACTGGCACAGATTTAACGGATGTCCTCTGAGTTTAGTATTGGTTCATGTATTCGTCAAATGTTCATCTTGGGGGTAGTCAGGTTTCTAACAACTATAAAATGCAAAAGGATGTTGTCAGTATCTTAAAATATCATTAAGATTTGCTATCAGTTCATCCAGTTGCTTCCTGGTTATATTTCCGGCTTTTTTTATAAACCGTTCTTTCGATATTGATCGTACATGGAACAGGAGAATTTCCGATCTTACTTTTAATCCGTTTTGTTCGTCAGGATCAAGAACTATGTTCCCTTTGTAATTTTTAATGCTTGTGGTAATGGGACAGGCGATGACAACTTTAAGGTATCGATTGAGCATGTTGCCGCTTATCACCACTACAGGTCTGTACCCGGCCTGCTCGCTTCCTCTCACAGGGTCAAGGTTTACATACCATATTTCACCTTGTTTCATTCTTCAAGTTGTTTCAGGTAATCTGCCATGCCTTCTTCGGCAATATTCATGATATCAACATCTTCACCGGCTTTTTTATACGATCTTACATATTCGGCCCTGTTGAGCTGGTCAAGATAAATGCGCAGTGCTTTTTCAATTATTTTATTTTTTGGAACGGAAAGCCGGGCCGCCTGCTCCCTCAAATGGTCAAGCACATCATCAGGCAGTGAGGTTGTTATTGTTGTCATTCTTATTTGTGTTTTATATTTATAAATTGTAAATATAAAAAAGTTCTTTGAAAGTTACAATGATTATTAATCGGATGACTTCCCGGATATCAAAGGTTAGTCATCCGATGAATGCAAGTGGTGGGCACAGAATTAACAAGTGTCAATAGTTTTACCACAACTTTCCGTGTGAATCCGAGTAACCCGCCTGCCTGGCAATGCAGTCAGACAGGCCTGACTGCGCAGTCGGGTCTACCTGTTTACACAGTTAGCCAGGCAGGTCTGTGGTTCTTTGTGTACAAAAGGAAGATATTCTGGCGCGCTGTACCTTTGCTCCTTTTCTAATCCCGGGTTAAAGTTTACAATTGAACTAAAATTCGATAAATTTGTACAAAACAGAATTTATAATGAGCATACCTGAATTAAAAAAGGATTTTCATGATCTGATCGACAGTATCGATAATGAGAACTTACTTGCCGGTTTGTATGATTTTATTAAGGAAAGAGTAAAAAACGAGGACGGGAAGCTATTGGATTCTCTGACAGTGGAAGAGCGTGAGGAGTTGTATTTATCATTTGATG
>JALVJU010000213.1 GCA_027034005.1 Marinilabiliaceae bacterium | reverse complement strand
ATCACAGGTTGCAAATGTTTGTTCATGCGGAAGCATTAAATGAAGGAGACCTGCAGGACGAGGAGATGTCGGTATTTATGCGTATAGGCTCCGATTATCAGGACAACTACTATGAATATGAGATACCACTTAAGCTCACGCCCCATGGCAGGTACAACAATAACAACACTGATGACAGGTATATCGTGTGGCCGGCTGAAAACGAATTTGACATTCCTCTTGAACTGTTCCAGAAGGTTAAACTGCGGCGAAACGATAAGAAAAGGGAAGACGGGTCGAACATCACATACAAGGATGTCTTTACATATCCCGATCCTGAAAAGCCAAAGAATATTGTTAAGATCAAGGGTAACCCTAACCTGAGTAATGTGAGGACTATTATGCTCGGTATAAAAACCAGAGCTGCAGGCAACAGGTCTGTTGAAGTATGGTTTGACGAGCTGAGACTTAATGATTTTAATGAGAATGGGGGCTGGGCTGCGAATGCCCGTATGTCGGTCAAACTTGCCGATCTGGGTAATGTCTCCGTTGCCGGGAAGACAAATACTATTGGTTTTGGAAGCATTGAGAAGAAGGTTATGCAGCGATCTCTCGATAATTTCAGTCAGTATGATATTTCAACAAATCTTGAGATGGGTAAACTTTTTGGTCCCAATAACCCATTGAGTATACCTTTCTATTTTGGTTTTTCCAAATCACTGTCAACACCGGAGTATTATCCTCTTGATCCTGATATCCCGCTAAAGGTGGCTTTGGATAACGCTGAGGATCAACATACCCGGGACTCTATAAAATTCAATTCCCAAAATCAGATAAAAAGGAAGAGTGTCAACCTGACAAATGTGAAAATAAAACAGAAGGGAAATAAAACAAGTCTGATATCACCGTCCAATATCTCTGCAACATATTCTTTTAATTCGGTGGATGCAAGGGACCCGAATACTCAGTATTCTATAAACAAAAATCACAGGGGAATACTGGGATATAACTATACGGGCAGGCCCAAGCCGGTTGAGCCTTTCAAAAAATCTGCGGCATTTAAGGGTAAAAGCATGAAACTCATCCGAGATTTCAATTTTTACTACATGCCTACACAGTTGTCGTACCGCTGGGAGTTAATGCGCCTGTACCGGGAGGTGAAGCTGCGTAACAACACCAACACCTCAGGTATCCCGGTGACAGTACAGAAAGATTTTGACTGGAACAGATATTTTGACCTGAGGTATAACCTGACAAAATCGTTAAAGTTGAATTTCAGGTCGGTGACAAATGCCAGGATAGATGAACCGGAGGGAATAGTCAGTAAGGACAGGGATCCGGACGGATATTACAAATGGAGGGAACAGGTGTGGAGCAATATATTCAACATGGGACGTACGACCACTTATCAGCATAACTTTGATGTTAGCTACACCATACCGATAAACAAGTTCCCTTTGCTGGACTGGACCTCGGCCAATATCCAGTACCGCGGAATGTACAACTGGTCTGCCGCAGCGCTTGGACAGCCGTCGCTTGGTAATGTTATCCGGAACTCAAATACGCTACAGGGTGGTGGACAGATAAATATGATGACACTTTACAACAAGTCTTCATATCTTAAAGAAATTAACAGGAAATACCGGTCGGGCAGATCGAGAAGGACGAGCGGGCCGAGAACAGTGCGTTTCAACAAGCGGGATATTGATCTTGAAGAAGGTAAGCCGATAACCATAAACCACAAGCTAAAGACCGAGGATGTATCGGTGCGTTTCTTTGACAGTAAGGGACGACCGGTGAAAGGTGTTAGTAAGCCTTTGGGCAAGAACAAGATCGAATTTATTCCGGAAAAGACAAGTAAAGGCTCAAGGGTGCTGATAACCGGTAAGGTTTCGGATAATACCAATCCATTTAAGATAGCTCTGGACTATACCATGCTCCTGGTTACTTCGCTGAAGAATGGTAATGTGTCGTACAGTGAGAACAACGGAACGATAATGCCGGGATATACGCAAAGGTCACAATTCATGGGCATGTCTCCGGGTTTCTCAGCGCCGGGGCTGCCGTTTGTCTTTGGCTGGCAGGACAGGGATTTCGCCTGGAAAGCAATAGAGAACAACTGGGTGACAGAGGACTCGGCACTGTACAAACCATACACAATGGCCCATACCGAGGACTTCACGGCAAAGGTCACTTTTGAACTGGTTCGGGGACTGCGTGTCGACTTCAATGCCGACAGGCGTTACTCAAACAACCTCGGGGAGTACTACCTTTACAACAACATAGATACTAAATGGGGAGTGTACAACACCATGGAACGGGGTACCTTCTCAATGACATACAACATCATAGGTACCTCCTTCTGGGATGTGGGCAAGACAGGCAATTTTTCATCTAAGGCATTTGACGACTTCCTGGCAAACAGGGCAGTGATAGCCCAGAGGCTTGCCAATGAAAGGGCCGGGGTGCCTGACCCGACCAACGGAGATCAGCCATACGATCCCAGCTTTGGCCCCAATGGCCCCGATGGTTACAGCCTGAGTTCCCAGGACGTGATGATACCATCGTTCCTTGCTGCATACGGCGGCAAGGATCCTAACAAGATATTCCTTGATGCGGTTCCGTCAATGTCGAAGATGAGGCCAAACTGGCGTGTAACTTACGACGGCTTGTCGAGGATGAAGGCATTCAAGAAGATCTTCCGTTCGTTCGATATCTCTCATGCATACCGGTCTGTTTACAATGTGGGGGCATTTATAACCAATAACTACTGGGGCGAAGAAGGCAAAGTGAACGACGGGTTCTCGTTTGTCAGAAATGCCCAGGGAGATTTTGTGCCTGTATACGACATAAACATGGTTACTATCACAGAGCAGTTCAGCCCTTTGATAGGTTTGAATATCACATGGGTAAACAGTCTCACTACAAATCTGGAGATCAAGAAGATGAGGGCACTGAGCCTGAGTCTTGCCAATAATCAGCTGATAGAGAACTACAGCAATGAGTATGTGATAGGAGTGGGTTACCGGTTTGACAAGATGAACCTTATCCTCAGTAACAAAAAGATGAGCAGTGACCTTAACCTCAGGGTTGATTTTTCAGTCAGGGACAATCTTTCCATAATCCGCAGGATTCAGGAGGGGGTTAACCAGCTTACTGCAGGAATGAAAGTGACAGCGGTCAAGGTCTCGGCAGATTATGCACTGAGCAGCCGCTTCAATATGCAGCTGTTCTATGATACCAATATCAACAAGCCTTATATTTCAACCACTTTCCCGATCACAAACAGCAACTATGGTATAAGCTTCAGGTTCACATTGACTCAATAAATGCCGGAAGCAGAAAGCTCGAAGGATGTATCTTTACCGCAGAGGCAGGAAGGCGCGAAGTAGTCGGCAGTCGGCAGAACCGAGGATCGGTAATGGCCTGAAGCCGGAAGCTCGAAGCCGGAAGGACGTTTTCAGTTCGCAGACGGCACTTTTCCTCTTAAAAAAACTCACTAAACAGATAGAAACGGCACTATGGGCAAAGGTGATAAAAACGAAGGTGCACATATGCGCACCTTCGTAAAAAAAATGGGTTAGAGTTTGCCGGATCTTACGTGTAGCCGGTATTATTGTTTTATTATTTTCTGGATGAAAGAGGCTTCACCGTTATTAATGTTAATGAAATAAATGCCCGCAGGAAGACCGCTCATGTTGATCTGAATGTTGTCACTAATGGAATTTATTACTTTGATAGTCTCTCCTGTGGTATTAATAAGTGATATTTTCAGGTCAATGTTTTTTGAGTTCCTGATATTCACAACATCTTTAACAGGATTTGGGAACACGGAAATTCCAGATTCCGCCATGTTCTTAATACCTGTAACGGTTATGGTAACATCGTCTGATGTCGTGGAGCAGGTGCCGTTATCAATTTCCACATAGTATGTTCCGGACTGGTCGGGTGTAAATGACCGGCCGGTCTCGCCCTGCAACAATATTGTCCATATGCCGGACCTCTGGTACCACTGATAAGTGTAGCTTCCCGTTACGTTCGCGGTTATGGTGTTGCCGTCAACAGTAACAGAATTGTCTATGCCAATGATGACATTTTGGTTTTGTGTTGCCACGTTACCGTTCCCATCGTCGTAAAGCCATGTGATAACAGTTGTGCCTTCATCTGAAATGGGGAATTCGGTATCGGTATCTGCCGTAATGCTGCCTGTGCAGTTATCAGTGGCTTCAGGCCTGTTGCGCTTTGGGTCCTGGAACGAACATTCGGCATAAATATCGGGAAGGTAAGTGACATCAGGCACAGGATCGGTAGTGTCGTCAATTATCACAGTCTGTTGCTGTGTGGCACTGTTCCCCAGTTCGTCTTCGTATGTCCAGGTTACGGTGTGTGTGCCTTGTCCTGTAATGGGGAACGTGGCATCCGACTTCCCGATAACGACATCCCCGCAGTTTGTTTTTGCCTTTGCAGTATCAAGCTCATTAACCTCACACTGGGCTGTGATGACCGGAAGGGTACTTACATCAGGTATGATCTCTTGTGCCGTACAGGTTGTGAGCAATGAATTGTTGTATGTGGGTGTGGAACCGTTAGCACCCGTGAAATCTCTTTTGTCGATTACATTGCCTGTTGCAGGGTCATATTCAAACATGGTCCCTTTTCCGTAGGCGCCCCCTTTGGAACACATGCCGTACAGTTTGCCATTCGATACGGTAAGGGTCCCGACGGGCTCATAACCGTCGCCGGTATCATTAAAGCTGTGCTTTACAATTGCTGTGCCGCTTTGGAAATTATATTGGTAAAGAGTTCCCTTGTCGTTGTCGCCTCCTGCCCTTGTCACTCCGTAAAGCTGACCGTTGAAGTAAATCAGGTTGCCAATAGGGTTGGCACCATTGGAGCCAACAAAATTTACTCTCTTTGAATAGCTTCCCGTAGCCAGGTCATAAGAGAAAATAATACCTTTACTTTGACTGCCTCCGTTGTGTGTGACGCCCCACAGTTTGCCTGAATGTTCGGTAAGTCCTGATGCGGGAGTGCTTCCATCGTATGTAATATCGCCAAAATTATGTACAACACTATATGTGAAATTGTAAAAATCCTCATCGGGTTCAAGCTTATATAGTACTCCGTCACCATGACTGCCTCCCAATGTTGTTAAGCCGTAAATATTACCGTCGGATGCATAGATCGGGGTCCCGTAAGGAGCCTTGCCGTTTGAACCGTCAAAGTCAAATATTTTTTTGTAGTAACCTTTAATCTTGAATATCGTTCCAAAATTATTTGTTCCTCCGCTGCTTGTTGTTCCTAAGAAAATATCATCGTCATCTTTTAAGAAATGTTCAAGGGATCCGTAAGGATTCTCTCCGTCATCAGGATAACTATTGGCATCATACCCGAAAAAATGCATTACTCTAAAATCTTTTGTATGCGGGTTAAAGGAAAAAATGCCTCCGGTACCTTTATGATTTCCGGCTTTCATCAAACCGTACAATTTGCCGTCCTGCCCTTTGGTCAGCTTACCGCCCGGGGTGTTGCCGGTTGATCCGATGAAACTACATAAGGTGTTGTATTCGTATGTATTTGTATCAAAACTAAAAATGGTACCGCGATCATACTTTCCTGTGTTTGTTGTAGTCCCGTACAGTATACCGTCTTTCTCGGCAATGCCTCCACTGAAGAATTTCTCGGAGGCGAAAGTTATGTTATGGAAAGTATGCACAACTGTTATTTCTCCGTTTGTAGGATCATATTCCTTCACCTCTGATCTGTGGAAAAGGTATATTTTCCCGTTTGCAGCTTTAACGCCATTATTGGCAGCGCTGCAAATGTAATGAGATGAGTTGTCTGAGAGGTCAAGTTTGTAAAAATTGTAATCTACAAAATAATAGAGATTGTCTCCTGAATATATAATCTTATAAATGTTACCATAGATATATTCACTATTAATACTATATATTTTTTCTTCTGTTCCTGATGACAAATTGTATTTGTGTATGTTTCTTCTGATTGAATAGTACAGCACCGAGTGGTCGTCGTTGAACTGCAATGAAGGTGTCGAGCCGTCATATTTTTCGTCGTAAACGCTGCTGCCTGTCAAATGGGTCAATGTGTTGGAGGAGATATTGTATTGGAACAATCCATAGTTAGGGTAAATGTAATTTTCCATGTAAATTCCGTAAAGATTTGCTGTGTTATTATCGTACAGCATTGTTCCCATTGGATAACAATATTCTGCACTATTGGATGCATTGAAATTATATACTACAGTCTGCAGTCCCCCATCTATTTTGAATATTGTACCCTGATCATTTGCTCCTCCCTTTTGAGTGGTCCCGTAGTAAAGATCGGAAAATACCCTGGTGAGGTTACCTTTTGGGTATGCCCCTTTAGGATCCCCGTTGAAATCCTCCCTTTTGTGAAGAGTCCCCTGCGAGATGTTATATTCGTAGCGTGTTCCTTTATTGTATGTCCCGCCATATCTTGTAAGACCCCATAAGTTGTTGTTGCCATAAAGCACTACGCCTCCTACCGGTGATGAGGGCTTGTCGTCATCAACGAAGCTGAACTGGACCGAATAGTTGTTACCGTCAGCATCGGTCTTGTATATAACTCCGAGGTCATCAGTGCCTCCTTGTGATGTCATGCCCCATATCTCCTGGGCTTTGATGTTTACTGTTGTTTGCAGCATTAAAAGTGCCGCAAAAATAATAGATGTAAAAGGTTTCATAATATTAAGGTTTAGATAATAGCTTTATTTCTTAACTATTTTTTTCGATAAAATTTCATTCCCGGTTTTTAGTACAACAGTGTAAATGCCAGGTCCCATGTACGACAGGTCGATGGTAAACTTGTTGTTTACTTTGGCATTGCCATTTGTTATCAGCTTTCCGGAGATGTCAAAAACAGAGTATTTGATATCCTGTACATCTCCCGACTTGAAATCGAATGTTACATACTCGGTTGCAGGATTGGGATATACCCTGACATCACTGTTTTTGTTATCTTTTTTATCAAAGATGCCGGTAGAGTTATCATTAACTTCGGTAAGCCCTGTGTACAGCGGGCCTTTGCCTTCTTCCCAGACAAAGTCATGGTGCTTCTTGTAGGTGTCGCCGGAAATGTCATACTCAAAAATAACCCCGGCTCCGTCATCGCCGCCTTCGGTAGTCATGCCCCACAGGCTGCCGTTTGATGCCATGGTAAGGTTGCCATAAGGTGATGCGCCTTTACTGCCCACGAATACTACTTTTGTAACAAGTTGTTTTGTTGCAATGTCGAACTCGTAGAGATAAGGGTTGTTATAGGATGATGTGACCATGCCGTATAATTTGCCATTCATATACAAAGGGCCTGAGTTTACGATCTCACGGTCGTCTAAATTGGATTTGTAGATATTTGTGTATGTTTTATTGGCAATATCGTATTCACGGATGGCCCACTGCCACTCTCTGAAATTACTTTTCATGGCATCGGCAACGCCGTACATTTTTCCGTTGCCAACAGCCACAAGGTCGTCTATGGGGTGGACGGTGCATGTGTCCGAGAACTTCATTACGACCTCAAATGTGTCGTTATGGGCAGGGTCGATGCTGTAAAGCACTCCGTATCCGCCATAGCCTTCATTAACCCCTTCTTCAGCAATACCACCGTGTGATGTGGTCCCGTATAGTTTGTTGTCCGGGCCCGGCACAAGGCCTGACATAGGCCATCTTCCTGTTGAAGCGTTTGTTGAGTCGTTAAAGTCGTATATTACCTTGTAGTTGTTTCCAAAAGCATTAATGTCATAAGAGAACACTACACCACATCCGGCGCCCACATGCTCGTCAACACCGTTAGTGTAGGTAGTACCGTATATTTTACCGCTGTATTCCATCAGATTATTTTGTTGCTTGCCATACAACGTCCCGTAGCCGTCCTTTGAGCCGAAACCGCCGTCATCACCTGTGAAGTAGTGTAGAGGTGTGTACTGTTTGTTGTCAGGATCGAACCTGAATAAAACACCGTCACCGTTGTAGTATGTTCCCCGTCCGCCATTGGAAGCCATTCCGTAAAGTTTATCATCGGGGCCCAAAAGCAAGTCGGCTTGTGGAGTAGCACCGTCAGCATATTCTTCGTACGGTTGGTTTCCTCCGAAACGTACCTTGTTGACATAAGCACGTTTGCCGGGATAATATTCTGAAATACCTGTGTAAAAAGCAGTGATGGAGCTTGTGCTAGAAGTGCTGATCAGATACTTGATGAATCTCTGTTCCGGTTCAGTCAGTTGGTATGATATGACAGGGGCATTGCCGCTTGCGGGCTTGTATGAGAAGATACGGTAATGATCGGATGATTTATGAGCGAAATATACAGAGTCGCCAAAAGTTACAAAGGAGTTGGTGTTGTTCCTGTCTCCCAATATATATTGTCCGAGAATAGTATCGTTCTTAAAATCATATTCCATCAGGAAGTCACTGCTGCCCCACTCCATGAAGCCAAGCAGGGTGCTGTCGGTTACAGAGAGCATGGCACCCTCTTCATTGTATTGAGCGCTGTTGTCGAATGGCGCTTTTATCGAATATGTTTTGTTTGCAACATCTATCTCCATAAAGGTGCCGCCTGCACCCTGGCATATCCATCTTCCGTCATTGGTTTTTACAAATGGGCCGTACGCCAAAAAATTATCGCTTTGGGGTACATTCATCAAATATTCAAAGCTTTTGGTTTGAGTATCGAAAGTAAAAAAGTCGTGTCCTTCATTTGAAGTCCCGCTGCCTGCCAGTCCTTTTATTTTTCGTAAGCTGAAAAGAACGGTATGGTTATCAAGTGCGGTAAAGTAACAGTTGTCGGCCCTGTAAGATGAGTCGCCTTCAGCAGGATAGGATTCAGCGTTGAATTTTTTTATGATGGTGCTTTCTCCTGTATATAAAGAACTTTCCATGAGCCCGATAGAATCATCGGGCATGGTCACTATCCCTATTATCCAGTTATCCACATCTGCTATGTAACCCGGATTGTATCGTGATACCTGTGCATGGAAAGGATAGGGAAGTTCTGCAATGATAGATGTTTCGCCGGTTGATGAATCGTAACTGTATATTGCATTCCCGTCATGGCTGCCGTAAACTGAGTTTTCGTTTGAATGGTCGCAAACGCCAACAAAAAAACCGTTGTTAATTTCAAACAACTGAAATGCATCGTAAACAGGATTTGGCTTGAAGACATACTCATCGGTGTAAGTCCCGGTGCTGCCATCGTAGCTGAAAATAGTTCCTCCGTCGTATGTGCCGTCCGTTTTGGTCACTCCATAGAATTGTTGTCCGAAGGAAACAGAAGATATCGTAAGGAGAGAAAAAATGATTGTTAAGTAAAAATAGTGCTTCATAATATCAGGTTGTTTTTAATTAGTATTTCTTAGAAAATGTCTATCTCTTTCAACTCGTAAACATAGTAATGCCCGAAAGGACCATCGTCCTTCTGCTTAATTACTTTGGCTACAATGCCGGGTTTGTCGTTTATCATCCATATCTTGATCTTCTCGTCAAAGTCGCCCATCCCTTCTATTACAGTACAGTCGAATGTTCCGGCGGGGGTAGCGAGTTGCTCTGTGCCTGTAACCCTGAACACATTGCAGTTTATCGGGAAGATGTACTTCATCCTGTCGTAAGATACTTTTTTGTCACCGTCATTACCTGAGAAGATATCCGGGATATCGAGCTTGTCGTCAATGTTGATATCTGCCGAGACTTCAGAAATTTCAAACATGTCTTTATCCACCAACTTGCTGAAGATGTACACGAGTTTTGTGAGCCCCGAATAGGTATTCCAAATTTCATCTTCGCTTGTCCATGGTAATTTGTTTTCATCGTCCATATACTTGAAATCGCCATCAGGTGTGTAAAAATCATCATCCTTCCAGGTGAGTTCCTCGTTGGTTTGTGTGGATTGCTCTTTTTTTGTTCCCTTCAGGGTTTCATTGTTGAAACTCAGTGTCAATGTTTTTTCTCCCTTGTCTTTTATCAGGTATTCACCTTTGAAATCACGGTCGTTAGTGAGGAGCAAGAGACTGTTGCGTTTGGGCAGGAACAGCCAGATGCCTTCGGTTGTCGTTGTGACATCCCCTTCCTTGTTGCTAAGTCTTGCGCTTCCGTCTGGGTTGAGCGCAAGGGTGCTTTTCCCGTACTCCGATTGTAGTTCCCATATACCTTCAAGCCCGGAGTTCGTATTGTTGTTTTCGGCATCGTCCGGTTTTATGAAGAAAAGGGTCGTGTCATCTTTTTTCAACAAAAGGTCATAGCTGTTGTCTTTTGATACTTTCCATGTTCCGTCAAAAGTTTTCAACGCTTCGGATGTAACAGTCAGGGTGTTGTGTCTTTTGTCGTACCTCCAGGTACCTATGGGCTCTTTGTTCATGGTTACGGAGCCGTCATCGTTGAAACTCATAAAAGAATAGATATCCTGAGATTTCTCTCCTGCCGAAGCTTTGGCAAGTATATAACTGCCTTGCGGCAGGATGTTTCCGGCAAGAACATTAACAAAATATGCTATGAAAAGGGAGAGGGTGAGAGTGAGTGATTTCATTTTCTTTGACGTATTTACATTACAGCATCGAAAGTAACCAAAATGAAATCATTAAAATGCCTTAACTTGAAAGCGCAGGGTTTACTTTTGAATATGCTTTAGGCATACAGGTATTTGTAAAAAGCAATAAGAAAACAACAAGTGGCATGACACAGTGTGCATGGGGTGTAGTACAAAATCCACTTTCTTGCCGTTTTTTCCTGTAATGGATGCCAGATATTATTCAAATTATGCAAAAAGGCCCAGTATGGAGAAAGTCCATCTACTAATTACATGGCTTTTTTGATCTTTATATTTCTTTCCATCTTTAAGATAGGAACACACCTCAAAGCATTTAACTAATAAAAGTGATCTGTTCCATCCGTGCAAAGCTGACAGGCAGGCCGATTTGGTTTTTTATGCAGGAAAGTATTGGCTCCCAAGTTTGACACATGAAGAGTTATGGAAAAAAGGCATCCGTAGTAACAGATGCCTTTTAAAGATTCTTACAACTGTTAGTTTACTTCTACATATGAAATACTAAAAGTAAAACTGATATTCACGGATTTTAAATTCGGATTTGATAATACGCCTTTAAAACTGCCTTCGATTTTATTGGAAGACTGATCGTGCTTGGTAATTGTCAATGTCCCTCCTGCATCTTCGCCAAACATAAGCCCGAAATCATCACCATTGCTGTCGGTATAGATGACGCCGTTTATGCCAGAGAAATCATCGTCTTCACCATAAACATAAGTGTCTGTTTCAATTGATTTTGGCATCATAAAAGCCACTGAGATATCATCATTGGAGCCACTAAAAGTCAGGACGTCTTTAAGTGCAGATCCCTGAACGGATTTAAAGTCCACGCTTTTACCATCGATAGTGCCGCTGATAGTTCCTGATCCCACAACAACATCTGTCGGATCCTCATCTTTTGAACAACTGAAAAGAAAAACTGACAATAGAATCGCTAAAGAAAAAAACTGTAACTTCATTTTTTTTAATTTTTATGGTTTATTATAGCGGTAAAAGTAGTCAAAATCGGAAAGCATGAAGCTGCTATTTTGAATGTGCAAGAGTTTCTTTTGAATGTGTCCCGGGCTGACGGTTATTTGCTGAGCTGGTATTTATCCTTCAAACTGAAAAACATTTCATTGATAGTCTGAAAAATAAAAAAGGGATCGGCATGATCCCTTTAATATCCGGTTTTGTTCGATATTAATCAAACTGGTACATCAGCTTAATTCCCATTCTGAAATAATTTTCACCGCCTATGGTGTACCTCATTTCGGGCGACAGCAATAACGAATTGCCCAGGTGGAAATTATATCCGGCACCAATATTGAACCCGAACTCTGTGGTGGATGCAGATATGCTTGATATCGTACCCCAGTCACCAAGATCTGTTTCCGGAATGTTTACTCCAATAAAAGTAATATTCATACCGGCAATTGGGTATAAGCCAAAATCAAAAATATAGTTGGCATCAAAATCGAGCGCCGAAAATGTTACATAGTCTTTTTTGAAAAAATAAGTAAAGTCCGCCTCTGCTGCCCAGTTATCAGTAAAATTGTATCCTGTATTCAGTGTAATTCCAATATTGTTAATATCGGTTCCGTAGGCCAGGCCGCCTCCTATTTTAAACTGGGCGTATGTGTTCCCGGAAATTAGAGACACAAAAGCAATTAAAACTAAAAACTTGATTCTTTTCATTTTTAAATGATTAAAGGTTAGTAAATAAAAGTCTATACATTTTATTGTGCAATGATTTGCTCAATAATCATAAATTTTGCTGCAAGATTAAAGAAACTCGACAAACAATTTTGTAATATTTGAAAATGATGAGGTCTTTTTTGAATACGCTATAAATTATCCAGAATTTGCAGCAGGTTCTGTTTTCTCCTGGTAGATACAGGGATTTCATTCCCGTCTTTCATTATCAGGAATCCGCCATCTGTCTTATCGAGCCGGCTCACAAAGTTGAGGTTCACAAGGTGCGACTGGTGAGGCCTGATAAAACCATACTCGTTAAGCAGTTCGGTGTACTCCTTTATGCTTTTGCTCACCATGACCTTTTCGCCATCGTTGATAAAGAAAGTAGTATAAGAGTTGTCCGACTCACATCTGACAATGTCATTGACGTTCACAATGTGAATGTTTTCCGATGTTCTCAGAACGAGTTTTTTGTTTTGAAGGCTGTGAAAGTTGTCGAAAAAATTCTCTATCTGTTTTTGTAAGATCGGTTTTTCTATCTCGGCAAGGGCCCTTTTCACCGCTGATACAAACTCATTTTGGTCAATTGGCTTAAGGATGTAGTCTATTGCACTGAACTTAATGGCTTTAATGGCAAAGTCATTGAATGCAGTAATGAATATTATTTTAAATGATCTGTTTTTTACTTTTTTAAGGATGTCGAACCCTTCGCCCTCTTTTATTTCGATATCGAGAAAAATAAGATCAGGGCTTGTCTTTTCAATTATTTCGATACCTGAAGATACGCTGTCTGCCTCGCCTGCAATATTGATTTCAGGGAAAGAGTCAACCAGCATATTTGATATCATTTCTCTTAAATGTGCTTCGTCATCAATTATTACTGCATTAACCATAATTATTAATTATTGGGATTTCAACAATAACTTTTGTACCCTTTTCGCGTTTATTTGTTTCACTTTTATCGAAAATTTGATAAGTGAGCTCTTTTTTAAGGTAAGATGATAAAAACGATATGCGTTCTTTAAATATCTTCATCGCAAGTGATTTGTGGTCCCTGTCTGGTGTGCTGCCGTGATTTATTCCTACGCCATTGTCTTCCACTGTCACCTTTAGTTTGTCGCCATTCAACTGGAACTCAACTTTAATATGTCCTTTTTCTCCTAAATCCTTTATGCCGTGTTTGATGGAATTCTCGACAAAAGGCTGTATCAGCATGGGCGGTATCAAAACAAATTCTTTGTCAATATCTTCTGAACAAACTATCTTATACCTGAAGCCCAGTCTCATTTTTTGCAGTTCCAGGTAATTGTTCAGCGTTTCTGTCTCTTCTTCAATTGTGATAAGCTCCTTGCGTGAATTCTCCAGTATCGAGCGCATGAGTGAAGAGAAACTACCAAGATAAAAGGCAGCTTTCTTAGTCTCATTGTTGTACATGAAATTCTGTATCGACCCCAGGGAGTTAAAAATGAAATGAGGGTTCATCTGAGAACGCAGCAGCCTTTGCTGAAGCATCACCTCCCTGTTTAAGGCTTTAAGTTTTTGTTGTCGTAAAAGCATGAAAACCATGGCCAGTATTCCAAGTGCAATCAAAATAACAGATAACAACAGAAGATTCTGTAACCTGATTTTTTGTTTTTGGATCTTCGTTTCATGGAACAGCTCTTTTATCTTCGATTTACTCTTCTCATTTTGGTAAATCGCTTCAAGTTCCCTTACCCTGTTCTTCACAACTACATCTTCTATCGAGTCTTTAAGGGCGATGTACTTTTCAACGTGTTGCGTAGCGTTTTTGTAATCACCTGTTAATTTGTCTGCTTCATACAGCCCTTTATAACTTTTCATAATCTCATCAGGATATCTGTTCCCGGCCTTTTGCAACACCCTGTTGAACCATATTTGAGCATTTGTTCCATCTCTCATCTTAAGATATATGTTACCAATGTGCAGACAACGGTTCACGATTGCCCAAAGGTTGTCTTCCGATAAACTTAACATGTATGACCTTTTGGCTGCTTCGACAGCTTTGTTGTAATTCCCTTGTTTCAGATATATGTTCGACATGTTGGTGAGCGCAGTGTTCATGCCCCTTGTGTAGTTCTCTTTTTCCGAAACTGAATACATCTGATCGTAAAGTTTTAAAGCTAAATCTTTGTTCCCTTCTTTCTCTTTTAGGGCGGCAATATCGTTAAGGACTGCCATACGGGTCTTGAGGTCAGCATAAACAGGATTGCCTGAGAACTCTTTTGCTTTAAAAAGATATTCTTTCCATTTTTCATCAAAACCTAACGATTTATATATCTCACTTACCGACTGATAGTAATATGCAATATTTGCTGAATCCCTTGCACTCTCTTTAAGCTTCAGT
>JALVJU010000212.1 GCA_027034005.1 Marinilabiliaceae bacterium | reverse complement strand
AGAAAAGATGACTGGCATTGTTTCCTCATTTGAGTTCGGGAAAGTAAATTCTGCGCTTGAGGATTTGCTGAAATGACCTAATGTCAGCCACGAACCTGCCTGCCTGTCTAGCTGCATAGCCAGATAGACCTAACTGCGTAGCCAGGTAGAACTACACAGTCAGTCGGGGGCACAGAGGGGATTGTTTTGAATGGGCGACTGGAGTTGCACCCCTAATCTTAGAAGTATCATTTGACTCAGTCCCTGACATTTAAGCCCCTCTGACTCATCATTTCTTTTTCCCGAAAACCCATCCAAGTCTTAATCCGCCGGTCAGGGCCAGGGGTATTTCACGCGGACCTGCCATGAAACCGTAGTTTACCGATTCATCGTTATCCAGGGTTGTCATGCCGTACCCTATCCCAAAGAACAGGTCAACAAGAAAACCGTCATCTATCACCCACTGTTTTCCGAATTTCACAGTTACAGCAAACGAGAATTCATCTTCCCGCCACACATTTTCCGAACTGTAATCTTCGTAGTAAAAGGATGTCCTGTATTCAGATGATGAGTATCTTAAAGCTAGTTCAGGAGCGATGTAAGCACCTTTAAGTATATGGGCATAGAGCATCCTGTTCATGTAAAAATCCGGTTTGCGGATAAACTTGTAAGCGAACTTTCCGTAAACACCTCTCGGATCGTAATCACCTATGTCGAACCCTGCACCGATGATACCAAGAGATGTTTCCAAGGACCTGCCGGGTTTCAAACTGCATTCGTAAGTTAGTTCCATAGTTGAGTTCAGGAAAGACAGGAACCGGATCTTCAAAGCATTTTTGCCCTGGCTCACGTAGTATTCGGGATTGTTGAAACTGTCCTTCTCTATCCTTACCACCTCCCCTGTACCAAAATCTATATGATCAACAATGGCTTTATCTATGCCGAATATCAGCTTTTCGTTGCCGGGATAGTAGTATTTTATCTCATCAGCTCCTATTTCGGTAACTTTGCACCTGAGGGTATCGCCGGAATTTTTTATGATCCTGTCCTGTGCTTTTAAGCTAAAAACAAATAACAGGAATCCTGCTGTTAAAAGAAAGTAGCGTTTCATTTTTTCGAGTTTGGTTAAACATTTTTCTGTTGTCTTTTTGTTCCGTACAAGAAGTTTACATTTTAATGACCTACGATATGCCATTTACACGTATCAAAAAATTCAAAAATAAAACTTAAAGTACGTATAAGTTTAAGATCGTAACTATTCAACTGTTTGATGCATTAAATTTTAGTAAACCTTTTCCCAAATATTTATTACCTTTGCGGCAGCATTTTTAATAAGAAAAAATATCATTTATGCCCGAAATACGTAAGATAAAACTTGTACTTGAAGACGGAACAACTTTTGAGGGAAAGTCGTTTGGATATGAAGGATCAGTAGCCGGTGAGGTGGTCTTTAATACAGCAATGACAGGTTATCCCGAGAGCTTAACTGACCCGTCGTACGAAGGACAGATACTTGTTTCCACATACCCGCTGATAGGTAACTACGGTGTTCCGGGCGATGAGAAAGATGAGAACGGAATACCTAAGTTCCATGAATCCGACCGCATACATATTTCGGGATTGGTGATCTCGGATTACTCGTTTGAGTACAGCCACTGGAACGCAAAGGACAGTCTGCGCGAATGGCTGATACAAAACAAGGTGCCGGGTATATTTGATGTTGACACCAGGGCGATAACCAAGATACTTCGTGAGAAAGGAACAATGCTCGGTAAGATCATCTTTGAAGATCAGGATGTGGATTTCTACGATCCGAACAAGGAGAACCTCGTTGCTAAAGTTAGTACAGACAAAAAGCAGGTTTACGGCAACGGAAAACACAAAGTCGTACTTGTTGATACCGGTGCTAAATACAATATTTTAAGATGTCTTTTAAAGCGTGACACTACCGTAGAGGTCGTGCCCTGGAACTATGATTTCACCAAGGAGGATTACGACGGGGTAATGCTGTCGAACGGCCCGGGCGACCCGCAAATGTGTGAGGAGACCATTGGCAACATCAAAAAGGCCATCGACATTGAAAAACCCATTTTCGGCATTTGCCTGGGTAATCAGTTGCTGGGTATCGCTTCGGGGGGATCTACCTACAAACTGAAGTACGGCCACAGGGCACACAACCATCCCGTGATAAAAGTGGGAACGGACACTTGTTACATAACAAGCCAGAACCATGGTTTTGCCATCGATCAGGACTCCCTCGGCGATGAGTGGGAGCCGTTGTTCGTGAACATCAACGACAATACTAACGAGGGCATCAAACACAAGACAAAACCGTTTTTCTCAACTCAGTTTCATCCGGAAGCATCCAGCGGGCCAACAGACACTGAGTTCCTCTTCGATGACTTCATCGATCTGATAGAAAAAGATAAAAAATAAACACCACTTCAAAAAATATTAAACGGGCAGGTCAGTGATCTGTCCGTTTTTTGTTTGCAGTTAATCGGTCTTTACATTACTTTACGATAGTTTTTTAGAACAAACCAATGAAAGCAGTTATAGCCATAGACTCATTCAAGGGAAATTTAAGCTCCCGGGAATTGAGTAAAAGCATTTCACTGGGAATAAAAAAAGTATTCCCGGAAGCCGACGTGATAACCATGCCCGTTGCCGATGGCGGTGAAGGCACTGTTGAAGCCCTGATCTCAGGTTCAGGAGGAAGATTTGAGGAGTGCCTTGTCCACGGCCCTCTGATGGAACCGGTCACTGTTCGGTACGGAATACTTGAAGACGGACGAACCGCTGTGATAGAAATGGCATCAGCATCCGGATTGACACTGATACCCGAGAAGAAAAGAAACCCGTTAAAAACAACAACCTTAGGCACGGGAGAACTTATCCGTGATGCCGTTTCAAAAGGGTGCAGGAATTTCATTATCGGCATCGGTGGCAGTGCCACCAACGACCTTGGAATGGGAATGATGGTGGCACTCGGGGCAAAGTTTACAGACATATCAGGCAAGGAACTGCAGGGAACCGGCGAAAACATGGAAAAGGTGGCAAACATTGACCTGTCGGGCATGATGCCGGAATTGGAAGATTGCAGCTTTACCGTCGCCAGTGATGTAAATAATCCTCTTTATGGTCAATACGGTGCTGCTTTTGTTTACGCCCCGCAAAAAGGTGCGGACAGAAAGGATGTGCGAAAGCTGGATGCCGGACTAAGATCGCTTGCCGATAAGATTAAAAACCAACTTGGAAAAGATATCTCAGATATACCCGGGTCAGGGGCAGCAGGCGGACTGGGCGGAGCTTTCATCGCTTTCCTGAACGGCAAACTTGTGTCCGGCATAGACACCATCCTCGACGCTCTTAATTTTGATCACAAAATTTCCGGTGCCGATGTTGTGATAACCGGTGAAGGCCGTATCGATTCACAGTCGGCAATGGGAAAAGTTGTGATGGGTGTAGCAAAAAGATGTAAGAACAAAAATATTCCTGTGATAGTTTTTGCCGGGGATGTTTCTGATGATGCTGCTGATTTGCATGAACATGGCATCACCTCTCTTTTCTCCATCATGAACTACGCGATGTCTGTTAAAGAGGCGATGAATTCCGAAACAACATCCAAACTTATCATGAAAAATACAGAAGAGGTTTTCCGGCTTATCAAAGCATTTATGTAATTCCCCGATTTAGAAAATCACGGTTTACTGTGAGTGTGACAAAACTGTAACCAATTGATTTTCTTATATCGGTTCGCAATAAAATATTTTATTGCGGATTTCGGGTAGTATCTTAACCCCGTTTGAGCCGGGATTAGAACATTCCCGGTTGCTCTTTGGTTTCATTTTTATATATTTATGGAATTATGAACACTGATGAAAAGAAAGATAAATTAATAGAATATTTCAGGCAATATACCAAAGGTCATCTACTGTTCTCCGCGGGCATGGACAGTTCTGCTGTGCTTGGTGCTGCCGTGAAAGCAGGATGCAGGCTTGTACCCCACTGGATAGACAACGGATTTAATCGCACCACTGCCGATGACATCAGAAAACAGGCCGAAAATCTCGGCTCCAATCTGTTTAGGGTGAATGATGTAACACCCAACAAAGAGGTAAAAAGCAACAGCAATCAACGCTGTTTTTATTGTAAAAACCAGATACTTGACACCATACCAGTTGACGGCAGCCCCGTGTTTGACGGAACGACAGCAAGCGACGTGGGAGGGTTTAGGCCGGGCAGAAGGGCTTTGAGGGAATACGGGGCGATATCGCCGTTACTCGATTTGGGAATAACGTCCGGTGAGGCACGAAAAATTGCAATGGACTTTGGTGCTGATCCGTTTCTTGCGGAAATGGAAAGCTGTCTTGCAACACGGATAAACTACGATGTGCAGATAGCTTCGGAAAGGCTGGATGCCATCCGAAATATTGAACGTTTAATCATTGATCGAACACATGATTTTGATGTCAGATGCCGCATAGACGATGAAGATCATATTCGCATCGAACTTAAAAAGCCCGAAAGCTACAAACTGCTTACAGACGCTGATGTCAGACAGAAGTTGTTTGAATTTGGAGAACCGGTTAGCTTATTTGTAACGGTAGATGTTCTGCCGTCTCGGCCCAATACCTACGATAAGAGATTGAAAAATAAATGATTTGATGAGATCTTCCTAAAACACACAACTATGACTTTCGACGAACTATACGACAAAATAAAAACCGGGGAAATATCCCGTGAAGAAGCACAAAAACACTTCTCCCTCGACTGGATGGAGACTGTCAACCGCTACATTGTTGACATCAACAGGGGCATGCGTACCAATATTCCCGAGATCATTTATGGCGAATATAAAACGCTGGAACAAACACTCGAGGTAACTCAAAAAGTGCTTGAGAAACATCCGAGAGTTGTCATCTCACGCAGCCCGTTTTACAAAGAGATAAATGAACATTTCAAAGACATGTATCCTGTTCTGTGGTCGGTCAATGCGGTTGTGATCGGTGAACTGCCCGAGCCAAAAGGCAATGCCCTTGTGATCAGCGCCGGAGCAGCAGACCACCCTGTTGCTTATGAGTGTGAAGTTGTTCTAAAAGCCGTGGGAGTCAATCCCGTTGTTTACGAAGACCGTGGTATTGCCCATCCAACCCGTGTACTTGAGGCCATAAAAGAAGG
>JALVJU010000211.1 GCA_027034005.1 Marinilabiliaceae bacterium | reverse complement strand
CGATAATGCATCTGCAGCAGCATCAATATCGGTTATCTGACCAAGAACACTAACCAGGTTTGTCACAGGCATTCCGTTCCAAACTTCAGGTTCAATAGGAACTGTTATGCCGTTGTTATTGTGATAATCAGAAACAATTGTAGCGTAACCGTCCGGAGAAAACTGTGAGTAGGCATCCTTAACAGCGCTAGTGGGCTTGTCCCAGTCAAGAACCATAGGAGACATAGTCATATCAAGTTTATTATAGAACTTTTTATTATGGTTAACAAATAACGGTAAATACTCTTCTTTCACAAGATTAGGATTCATATAACCAGCAGCACTTGCATCAGGAGCAAAATAATCATTACCCGTTTTAGTCTCATAATAATAGGAAATAATATCAGGATATGATTCTACAAGGTTTGGATTTATCCCCCAAAGTAAAGGAAGGGCTCCCCGCTGAGAATCAGACCAAAAATCAACTAAGAAGTCATACAACGGAGTTGCAGAATCATAATCACCCATTAACAAACACACATAAGTCTTACCCTCTTCTAAAGATAATGTATCAGCAGGCCTATTCTGTTTTAAGTCACCAACAACAGCATGACTATGAAATGACTGATTATAACAACTGCTTGCAATTGTGTTTTGATAACAATTATATGGTGTAATCAAAGAAACTGTTTCCCACTCGGTAGGAATAGGGTCATGATTACTGGGGTGTCCGTCAACATTGCTGTATTTTTTGAAAGAAAAGAAACCTGCAAGTTCAGTTGTTTTTTCTCCTGCTGTTTGATCCAGGACTTCCTGAAGTATCATCTTATATGTCTCAAGATCCGTCCCTAACGGTTGCCCTTCATCATCCAGAGGAACCTCATCACCCCACGGTGACAAGTCAAAAACAAAAGAGCGGTTCATTACAGACCAGTCCCGGGTAACCACATAACCAATATCACCCACGTCCCGTGTCAGATAGGGATCTTCATACAGGTTTAAGAAGTGGTCTGAACATAATCCTTTACTCAGATATTCATTAATAGCCCAGCGGTAGGCATCATTTTTCGCACTGCCTGTTTGAGACCCGGTAAACATACCCCGTAAATCTTTCGTAACTTGTAAACCCCAGGCATTAAGGTTCTCATCAGCATACTCAGGACTAAAAACCACCAGGTCTTCAACACCGGCAATTGTTGTAGCAACATTCATTGATGCTGAAACGTCGGGATCCCATATCACTGCTCCATTTACCTTGTTTTTATATTTAGCAAGGGCAAAAAGTTCTTCAATGCAATTTAATTTTATTTGAGGACGTCCGCTAAGCCATCTGCCATCTGATGTCATAATATTTAACCAGTGCAACGGCCTATGTTTCCCATTCCCTTCCAGCACATAGACAATAGGAGCATCACGGTTAATCAAACCTTGCAAACATGAAGCAGCCATGGCTTCATCATAAATATTTCCAAAAGTTGGAAGGGTATATGTGAAAATGGTATTTGGATCAGTATAATTAATGAACGGAATTATCTCAGAACGATCCCCAAACCATCCAACTCCTTCCTGCACCATTCTCCACTGAATTACATATATACCTTCGTCAGCAGGGGCAGTTAATGTAGCAGAAAAAGTTACCACCTCACCGGGAGCAACATCATGGGGAAGTCCTATCCTATTAGTCCCTAACCATATAGTGTTATCGTGCGGAGCCTGGGCGCCTAACCTGTAATAACTTCCGGAAGTCCAGGTTTCAGTTCCTGTGTTTTTAAAAGTTACTTCATAGGTAAATGATTCACCTGCAACTATTTCATTCGATATGCTTTGCGAAATAAACTGAGCACTATTTTTTGTCGATATATCTTCCGGTAAAGTATGTTGATTCACCAAAAGAGGACCATCACTGGTCATATTCCAAACAGGAGTATCAAATCCTCCGGAAAAAATCCAGTTGGGCAGATTGTTATCATAGAATGATTGATCTTTAAACTGTTCTTCTGTCATATCAGCTCCATCCTGCTTATCAGCTCCTACATCCTGCCAGTTTCCGGATGTTGTCCCGTACGAATTTACAACCTTAACATATTGAGAGCTTTTAAAGTTATTTAATATCCTGCGGCCAACAGGAGTAATAGAGCTTTGCGCTGCAATACAGTCAGTAACTGTTAATGGAGAATTTGAATCATCTACATCGTCTATACCGACAATTCCTGTAGCAGCCCAACCACCGTTAACACCTTCCACAATTCCCTTTGCATAACACCTGTTAATATTATTTTCTTTTAATGGAGACCAGGTAGTATCATGCACCCAGCCAACAATTCCACCAATTCCAGGAGCACCTCCTGAACCGGTAACTTTGCCCCAATAATTAGAATCTTCTATCTTTCCACCGTTTAAATCACCAACCAGGCCACCGGCATGACCAGCTTCTCCATAAACATATGCATAGCTGTAGCATTTTGAAATATTAATACCATATGCATTACCAACCAAACTACCAACTCCCCAATTGCCAGCATGAACGATACCACTCTCTACCCAGCAATTTTCAAATTTAGCTGGCCCTGTTTTGCCTGCAATAATACCAACATTCTGTTGGCTGCAGGTTACGTTTGCATTAACAAAACCTAAATTTTTAACAGTCATAGAATTATCACCACCATAATCAATCTTTGTAAAAAAACCTACTTCACCATGGTCAGTGACATTGATAGTCATATTTAATATTTTATGACCATTGCCATCAAGAGTTCCGGAAAAAGATCCTAGAGGAACCCAGTCTGCACCTGATAAATCAATATCATTATCTAAAATATAACTTCCGGTAAGATCATTTGCGATTGCTTCCAATCCGGCTCTGTCAGTGATGTGTGTTTGAGCGCCTAATGCAAAGGTTCCCAAAAACATAAATACTACTAAAACATTTTTTAACATGGAGTAATTTTTCTTTATCATTGAAATAAAATTTGGTTAACAACTTAAATATAGTTCAAATATAAAATTAATAATTAAACCTAAAACCTTTTAGGTAATCTTTGTCGAATTTTCAAAGTTTAGAAATTGGGGCTTGAAACCTTTAAAATATCTGCAAACCAATACATTGTTATTTTAATTTTGTTTTAAAATATAAAATCATGATTTATGTTAAAAATCATAAATCAGCCCTCTTTTTTTTAAGTTCTTCACCTCCTTGAAACACCTCGCACAACTACTTGATCTTTCACATCTCCCCCCCCTTATCGAGGAGATAACTTCTCACGATGTATATCTGGATAGACAGAAAGTGATGTGCTAAAAAAATCTTTTCCCTGATGTTAAACTATGGCTTGTGCAAATTTGCAACACATTTAGTTAATGCTGGATCAGATGTTATGGATTTTATCATTTGACCCGATCATGCAGAGGCGGCCCATATGAAAACCTAGTTATATTTTACTTATCGTCATTAGACAAGGAAAACGGCTTGTCTTCTTTGGCTGTTCCTCTTTTCTTGTTCGGAGTATCACTCATTTGAAAAAACAAAGTCCCTCCTTTCATTATAGTGCTGTGATCTATCCAGTTATGCTCAAATATTTTATCATTTAATTTTGCTGATTTTATATAAATATTTTTATCTGAATTGTCCGGGGCTTCTATTGTAAATACGTTTCCGTTTTCCAGTTTAAGTGTAACTCTTTTAAACAATGGTGCCCCTATAACATACTGGCCCGAACCAGGACAAACGGGATAGAATCCCATTGCACTGAAAACGTACCAGGCCGACGTTTGTCCATTATCCTCATCTCCACAATACCCGTCAGGTGTATCCAGGTAAAGTTTATTCATTACATCACGCACATGCATTTGTGCTTTCCACGGTTCTCCCGCATAATCATACAGGTAGATCATGTGTTGTATAGGTTGATTTCCATGAGCATAGTTCCCCATATTCACTATCTGCATTTCTCTTATCTCATGAATGGGAAAACCATAATAAGAACAATCAAAATCAGGAGGCATTGCAAATACGGTATCGAGCATGTGAACAAACTCCTTGTCACCTCCCATTAGATCTATCAATCCCTGAATATCCTGAAACACTGACCAGGTATAATGCAGACTGTTACCCTCAGTAAAGGCATCACCCCATTTGAGAGGGTTAAAAGGAGACTGGAACGTTCCGTCTTTATTTTTGCCTCTCATTAAATTGTGGTCAGGATCAAATAGATTTTTATAATTTTCTGCCCTTAGCCTGAATAAGTTGATCTCTTTTTCAGGCCGTTTCAGTTTCTTTGCTAATTCATATAAGCAAAAATCATCGTAAGAATATTCAAGTGTTCGGGCAGCATTTTCATTTATTCCCACATCATACGGAATATAACCCAATGTGTTGTAATATTCAGCTCCGAGCCTGCCCACGGAAAGAATATGTTTATTATGGCCTTTAGTGTTTTTGATAAGAGCCTCATACAAAATATCAATATCATACCCCCTGATCCCTTTCAGATAAGCATCAGCTATGATAGATGCGGAATTTGAGCCTATCATGCAGTCACGATGTCCGGGGGTAGCCCATTCAGGAAGCCATCCGCTCTCTTTATATGCATTTACCAGACCTTTCATTATATTGGCATCATGGTCCGGATACATGAGTGTGAAAAAAGGGAACACGGCCCTGAACGTGTCCCAGGACCCATTATCCGTAAACATATATCCCGGCAACACTTTGCCATTGTATGGGCTGTAATGCACCATTTTATTGTCCTTGTCAAACTCATAAAACTTGCGGGGATACAACAAAACACGATACAGTGCAGAGTAAAACGTACTTAACTGTGCATCGGTACCTCCTTCAACTGCAACACGTGAAAGTTGGTCATTCCATATTTTCTCTCCTTCGTCTTTAATTGTCGTAAAGCTTTTGTCGCCAAGCTCTCTTTCAAGGTTTAATTCTGCCTGTTCAGGGCTAATGAATGAAGAGGCTACCTTTACATTAACCTGCTCACCCCGTTTGGTTTTAAAACCTACTATGGCAACAGCATGCTTTCCTTCAGCGCTTAACCCATTCTTTTTGCCTCCTTCATCCCATACTGAAGTAATCTCAAAATCTTTGTCAAAAACAGCGACAAAATAGTTGTGAAAGTTATCAGGAACACTTCCGGAATTATATCTTGTATATCCTATAATTTTCCGCTTTTCA